>JACQIC010000019.1 GCA_016198725.1 Candidatus Aenigmatarchaeota archaeon
ATCAGCAATGGCAACAGAAGCGAAAAAGGAGCACGAATCCTTGAAACAATTCTAAGCATCATCGAAACGATTCGCCTTCAAGGGAAGAATCCCCTTGAAGAGATGTACCGAATGCTCACTTCAAGAGCCTAACCAATTACCATTAAAAGAAAAGAGCATACATTTTTAGAAGTACAGTGAACTGCGCCAGCCGGGAATCGAACCCGGATATCAACCTTGGGAAGGTCGCATTCTACCATTAGACCACTGGCGCAATAATGATGTGGAAGAAACTCTGCTTTTAAAGATTACTTGAAGCGCAGTTTTAATCAAATTTTCTCAAAATTTGTTGAGAATTTAGTTTTACATTTCAGGTGTTGTCGTGCTTTCTTGTCCTTCTTCTTCAGTGTAGCTTGGCACTGCTGTTCTTGATATTATGAATATGTCTCCAATTGCTTTGACGAGCTGGTGCGGGACAATGACTCCTTTTGCTGAGCCGAGCACTTTTGTTAGAAATGAGTTTTTGGTTGCGCGAACGCGCCAGCCATATACTTTGTTGTTGGTTATTATGGCTTCTTCGACATCACCAAAATAATCACCAAGATCAGTGAATACTTTCATGTCATATGTTTCAGTAATTTTTTTCAATCTCAGCATACCACTATAGTCAGAGTAGGGGTATTTATATTTTACTGCTGTTGAATACATAGGTTTAAAACATCTTAATTATCTCAGGGCATATGCCTTTTGCAAAAGTAACTTCTGTTCGTCAGGAAACTTCTTTTGTCAAGGTAATTTCTCTTGATTTGAGGCTTGATTTTAAGCCTGGGCAGTTTGTGATGCTTGGCATTCCTGGCTATGTTGACAAGATTGGTAAAGGTCCTAAGCGTGCGTATTCGATTGCATCTGCGCCTGGTGATTTGCTTGAATTTGTAGTGAAAATAAATCCTGTTCCTTCTTTCTCGTCAAGTGTCGGGGAACTGAAGGTTGGTGATGTTGTAACTGTTGATGGTCCTTTTGGAAAGTTTGTGCTTGAGGGTGTTAAGGAAAACAGGGTGTTTATTGCAAGTGGCACAGGGATTGCACCTATTATGAGCATGATCAGGTATGCAGTTAAACAGGAGAATTGTCCTAAACTGTGTTTGTTGTTTGGTGTTAAGGTGTTGCAGGAGTGCATTCTTAAAAAAGAGCTTGATGTGTTGTCGGCTAAAGGAGTTATTGATGTTGTTTATTGTCTAAGTAGGGAAGAGCGTTCTGGTTTTGTTCATGGACGGGTGACTTCTGTGCTTGACAAGTATGTTAGTTCAGAAAATGAGGTTTACATTTGTGGTTCTCCTGAAATGGTTAAGGATGTTGTTGCAGTGCTTTTGTCATTGGGTGTGGAGAGGATATTTAAAGAGCAATGGTAAACCTAATTATTATAGGCACGTCGCATATTGCAAAAGAAAGTGTTGCACAGGTTAGAAAAGTAATTGAAGATGTCAAACCTGCAGTTGTTGCATTGGAACTTGATTCTGGCAGGGCGCATGCGCTTCTTAGCAAAAAAGAAGGAAAACTTCGCTGGTGTGACATTAAAAAAATAGGGTTTAAAGGATTTTTGTTCTCGATTATAGGCGGGTATGTTGAAAGAAAACTTGGCGAGCGTGTAGGCACTGTTCCTGGTAGCGAGATGAAAGCGGCAATATTCGCTGCCAGAAAAATTGGGGCGCAGGTGGCGCTGGTAGACCAGGACATTTCAGTGACACTCAAAAGATTTTCGCAGGTACTTTCTTGGCGTGAAAAATTGCGGCTCGTTGGTGAACTTTTTTATGGAGTGCTTGGTTTCGGGCAAAAAATAACATTTGATCTTGCGAAAGTGCCTGAAAAAGAAACCATTAAAAAACTCACCAAAGAGGTGAAAAAGAAATATCCTAATGTTTACAGGGTGTTGGTGGCGGAACGCAATTTGTTTATGGCAAAAAAACTCATTCAAATATGTCGGCAAATGCCTGAAGCGACAATTGTGGCAGTGGTTGGCGCAGGGCATGAAGGTGATATTAAACAGTTAGTGGAAAGAAGTGTGCCAATACCGGCTTTGCGCGGAAATTAGCAGGCCGCGGCTGCTAATTTGTTAAAGTAGGATAGTTTTCTTCTGTTGTGGAGGACTATGCGGG
>JACQIC010000004.1 GCA_016198725.1 Candidatus Aenigmatarchaeota archaeon
CAACAGAAAGTGATTTGATTATTAGGAAATAACTTTACACGATTTTTATTTATCCGAAAATTAAAGTTATTTCCTATAAATATCAGAAAGGAAGAAATCCTCACAGGGCATTGATTTACAAAATTGAGAAGACTGGAACAGGAGAAGATTTTGTAAAAGCGCTCGGAAATGCTCTCGAAGCTGAAGAAAAAGAAACACCTGATTAAAAATCCCAATATAAAATCCCGCTGCTTGCGGCGATTGAGATTTTCATTCCACTCTCTTTTACCATTCCCTAAAATAATACGCGGATCTTAACCCACTGGACATCCTTGCGCGTGAGGTTTATAAGCTAAAGATTCATTCGCTTAAGCTATGAACAAAGCACTTGTTGTGTTTCAGGACAAGAAGATTAGACGGATTTGGCATAATGAGCAATGGTTTTTCTCTGTGATAGATATAGTTGACGCTTTAGAAGCAAGTACGATACCAAAAAGATACTGGGCAGATCTTAAAGCCAAGCTCACGGAAGAAGGATTTGAACCGTACGATAAAATCGTACAGTTGAAATTGCCTGCAGAAGATGGCAAATTAAGGGAAACAGACTGTGCTAATACCAAGAATATGTTCAGAATAATCCAATCAATACCTTCTCCAAAGGCAGAACCATTCAAGCAATGGCTTGCCCAAGTCGGTTATGAACGTGTGGAAGAAATACAAAACCCAGAACTGGCACAAGCCAGAATGAAAGAATTATACAAGGCAAAAGGGTACTCGGACGAATGGATTGAAAAAAGAGTTAGAGGGATAGCAGTAAGGCAGGAGCTTACAGACGAATGGAAACAAAGAGGCGTAAATGAAGATAAGGAATACGCCATTCTTACAAATGAAATCAGCAAGGCGACTTTCGGCAAAACAGTTGAAGAATATAAGGAGTTCAAAAAGCTGAAACGAGAAAATCTAAGGGATCACATGAATGATTTAGAACTAATTTTTACAATGCTTGGAGAAGCGTCTACAACAAAAATTGCGAAAGGCAAGAATGCACAAGGCTTTGCTGAGAATGAATATGCTGCAAAAAGAGGAGGCAATATAGCAGGCAATGCCAGAAAGAATCTCGAACTGGAATCTGGAGAGCAAGTTGTTGATTCTGGCAATTATCTGCGTGTTCCAGAAGTACACAAAAGGAAATTGTTAAAGAAGGCTTGATTTACACGAACGTGTCCCAGTATGTTTGTACAAATCGTACCCTCTCCACATAACAATTTTAAAATGTAGAGAGTATTTTGTTCACTTCACTATCTTTTTGTATTTCTCAATTGCTTGTTCAGCATTTTCCTTTCCGTATATTGCGCTTCCAATCACGAAATAGTTGGCGCCTGCTTTCAACGCTTTTGGCAATGTTTTGTCATTTATTCCGCCATCAACTTCTATGTTTATGTTTGAGTATTTTCTGCGGATTGCTCGGACTTTTTGCAGTGCGCTTGAAATGAATTTTTGCCCCATTTGTCCTGGACGAACAGTCATTATCAGCACGTGTTCAAGCTGTGACAGGTAAGGAAGGACTGCTTTAAGTGGCGTTTCAGGATTTATTGCGATTGATGGCTGCATTTTGTACTGAATAATTCTTTCAAGAATGTCGTGCACGTTTTTTTCATTGTGGCACGCTTCTATGTGAAAGATATATGTTTTGCCGCCAAGCGCTGCAACTGCAGGAATGTACGCCCATGGTGCGTCAACCATCATGTGAAATTCAAGGTATGTTTTTGTTTTCACGGCGCCAAGTTTGTCAAGTGGAATTGTTTTGTTTTCTACAAACCTGCCGTCCATCACGTCTATTTGAACTTTTTCAACAAGTCCTTCAACCTGCTGAAGTTTTTTCTTATAGTTATCTTTGTCTGTTGAAAGAATTGCAGGTATAATTAGTTTTTTCACAGTTCGCTCTCCTCAATTTGTATTATTTTTCTCAGCCGTCGTTTGTGCCTTTGCTCGTTTGAGAATGTTGTTTGCAGCCAGATGTTTATAATTCTTTTTGCCAGTGGTATTGGTGTGTGCCAGCCAGACAGGCAAAGTACATTGGCATTATTGTGTTTTCTTGTCAGCCGCGCTTCAACAATATCATGTGCCACAACAGCACGAATTTCCCGCACCTTGTTTGCGGCAATTGACATGCCCTCTGCACTGCCACAAAAAAGTATGCCCGATCCTTTATGTGCCACAACTTTTTTGGCGACAGCGTATGCAAAGTCAGGATAATCGTCGGAGGTGTCAAGAACAGTGTTGCCGCAATCAATCACTTTGTATCTCTTCTTCAGCAAATACTTTTTTATTTTTTCCTTGCTTTCAAAGCCTGCATGGTCTGCGCCTAAGTATATTGTTTTATTCATGCAAACAAAACCTCTTTGCTGAATTTTCCCATTTTATCCTCTCCCTACGCTTCCAAAAAGTTTTATCCGATGCTCAACAATTTTTTGTATAAATTCTCGTGCTGGTCCAAGGATTTTTCTTGGGTCAAAGACTTCAGGTTTTGTGGCAATTACTTCCCGTACAGCAGCGTCAAATGCAAGCCGCAAGTCAGTGTCTGTGTTTATCTTGTTGATTCCATTTTTTATTGCTTCTTTAATTTGAGAGTCAGGCACTCCTTCTGGTTTTCCAAGTTTTGCTCCATACTTTTGTGCTTTTGCAACAACTGCTGCAGGCACTCCTGATGCGCCGTGCAGCACAAGAGGGATTTTTACTTTTTTCTTTATTTCTGCGAGTAGTTTGATATCAAGTTTTGCCTTGCCTTTGAACTTGTATGCGCCGTGTGATGTTCCGATTGCTATTGCAAGCGCGTCAACTCCTGTTTTTTCAACAAACTCTTTTGCAGCTTCAGGTTGTGTGTAAAGTATTTGTCTGGCAGAAACAATGTCTTCTGCTCCACCTATTGTTCCAAGCTCTCCTTCAACGCCAATTTCTTTTCGTTCTGCAAGCTTAACGACTTTCAGGGTATTTTTGACGTTTTTTTCAAATGAAAGATGGCTTCCGTCATACATTATTCCTGTCCAGCCAAGCCTGATGCAGTCTTTTACAATATTCATATCTCTGCCGTGGTCCAAGTGTAATACTGTTGGAATTGCAGATGTTTGTGCTGCGACTTCTGTGATTGCTTTAAGATATTTTATGCCTGCATAAGCTATAGCTCCTTCTGATGTTTGAATTATAACAGGTGATTTAAGTTTTTCTGCCGCACGAATTACTGCCTGACAAATTTCCATGTTATTGACATTGAATGCTCCAACTGCATAGTTTTTCTTGTTCGCGTCTGCCAGTGCTTTTGTCAGTGTTGTCAGCATCAGAATGCCTCTATGCGTGTTGGAATTTTTAATGATTTCTGCAACTGCGTGTAAGTAAGCAGGTTATTTTTTGCGCCTATGTGCTGAAGTGTGCTTTCCGCTTCTGCAAGTCCTGTCTTTAATGCGTCGCTTAATGACATTCCTTTAACAAGCGCAAATACTATTCCTGAAGCAAATGCATCGCCTGCGCCTGTTGTTTCAACAATTTTGATGTTGTGCGTTCGCAAATGTAGCCTTTGGCCGCCAGCATAAGCAAAAGCGCCGTTTCTGCCGTCGGTAATCACAACAATTTTTGCATGGCGTTGCAAAACGTCAAGCATTTTTTGCAGGTGGCTTGTGTGCGTCAAATACTCTGCTTCATCCTTGTTCAGTACAAGAACAGTGCACCCGTCAATCAATTGTTTTAGTTTTTGATAACCCTGTTTTGCCAAGTATGTGCTCGGGTTGAACGCGTATGGAATGTTTTTTTTCTTTGCAAACTCTGCAAGAGCGCACACTGTCTGAAAGCTTTCTCCAAGCATTGAGCCGAAATAAAACCAATTTGTTTTCAGTTTTTTAAAATCAACTTCTTTTTTTGCCAGCGAGTCATTGATTCCTTTGTGTGTCATGATCGTCCTGTCGTTTAACAAGCCGACGATAATTACAGAATAGCCAGTGTGTCCTTTGCCGTAGCTGCCAATAAATTTTACTTTTTCTCTTTTTAATGTTTCAGCAATATTTTTGCTGTTTATGTCATCTCCTAATTTGCCAAGCCAAGCAGTTTTCAGGCCAAGCCGTGTGAATGCAACAGCAGTGTTTGTGCCGGCGCCTCCTGTATCAAATGTGAGCTTGTCGATAAGTATTTTTCCTCCGATAGGAAAGCATACATCGTGCTCTTTTTTGAGTGAAGTGATGTGCGTGAATTCTTTTACAGTGTGCACAAAAACGTCAACTGTTGCAGAGCCTACTGTGATTATGTCGTACATAATTTTGCGAATTCACACCTCTGGTGTTCATTCAGCAAAATTAATATTTAAATGCTTCTACAAGAAAACCGTAGATTCTATTGGTTATTCATGCCTCAGCGCGTCCACTGGTTTTAGTTTTGCCGCTCTTCTTGCAGGCAGCACTCCGCTGATTGTTCCTATGAGTGCGGAAAACAACAATGCTCCAAAAATAAGGTATGCTGGGTAGACTGCTGTTATTGTTCCTGTGCCGTATGTTGAATTCGCGAACAGCTCAACACTTTTGCTTATCCCTGCTCCGATAATGACTCCAATGGTTCCGCCTGTCAGTCCTATTAGTCCGCTTTCCATCAGGAACAGCCATAAAACATCGCTGTTTTTTGCGCCTATTGCTTTCATTATGCCTATTTCTCTGGTTCTTTCAAGTACTGAAGTGAACATGGTGTTTGCTATTCCGATGGCGCCTACTAAAAGGCTTATTGCTGCTATTCCTGCAAAAACGACTTGTACTATGACGAGGACTTTGTTGAAGCTTTCTATTATGTTGGTGCTTGTTTGGACTGTAAAGTCTTCTTTTCCATTTTTTTGGTGTCTTTCTTTTCTTAGTGTTTTTTCTATTCGTTCTGCAACAGTTTCAGGATTCGTGTTTTTTTCAGCTTGAACAAGCATCATTTGAAATGTATTTGGTGTTTTCAGCGCGAGTCTTGCATCTGATTCTGGCAGCATGATTACGTTGTCCATGAATGGTTCTCCAATGCGTTTTAGCACTCCAACCACTTCGAATGTTTCTCCATTTACAATGATTTTTTCGCTTGTTTTGATATTTTTGCCGAATGTTTTTTTGTTGCCGAGGTTATATCCTATTACTGCTTTTTTCTTGTCTTTATGCGTCAGCAGTCTTCCTGTTTCCGCTTCCATTGCGTGAAATGAGTTTGAAAGTTTTATTTCTTCAGGTGTTTCTGGAACGCTCATTATGTAATGCGTGCGTTGTACGTTGTTGAACTGGATTTGTCCTGCTCCTGAAAGGCATGCTGTTGCGTCCTGCACGCCGTGGGTTTTTTTCACTGCGCCGAGTTCTTGGTTTTTGAACACTCCTGGCGAGTTCATGTCGCCAAGTCCTGTTTCTTTCGGCTGGAGCATTATTTTGTCAGCGCCGACTTTCTCAAACTGCGCATTGATTGTTTGCTGAAGTCCTTGCCCTAAAGAAATCAATGCAACAACCGCGCTGATGCCTATGAAAATGCCTAAAATTGTTAGGGCACTGCGCTTTTTTCGTTTGCCGACATTTTTTATGGCAAGTTTGAAAAGTTCAATCACTGCGGAGCGCCTCCACTGGCGGCAGTTTTGATGCTTGACGCGCTGGCAGCACGCCAGATATAACGCCTATCGTGAACGAAAATAACAACGCTCCTACTATCAGGTATGGCGGAAATGCTGGTTGCAGGGCGCTGCCAAGCGCTTCGCGGCTTATTGTTTCGACAATTTTTGACAAGCCAATTCCTATCAGCACGCCAATTGCGCCGCCAATTGCGCCTAACAGGCCTGATTCAAGCAAAAATATTAGCAGTACGTCAGAATTGCGGGCGCCGATAGCTTTCATAATGCCTATATCGCGTGTTCTTTCCAAAACAGAAGCGTACATGGTGTTCATGATGCCAATGCCTCCAACAAACAAACTGATCGCGGCAATGCCGATGAAAACTGCCCGAACAACGCCGAGAATTGTGTTGACAGAATTAATAAGTTCTTCAGATGTTGATATTGTTGCATCTTCAAAACCTTCTTTTTGGTGTCTGTCGCGCCTTAGCGCGCGCAGGATTCTGTCCGCTACATTTGAGGGAATTTCACCTGCATCAATCTGGGCTATGACTGCACTGTACTGTTCAGGCTCGCCGAGCACATCACGCGCATCATCCTCGTTCATCATTATTGCATCGTCTCGTCCTGCTCCGATTTTGTGCAGCAAGCCGACGACTTCAAATTGTGCGCCGTTGACCATCAGTTTTGAGCCTATGACGACTTTTTTTGGAAATTTGTCTTTTGTCCATAAATTATTTCCAACCATCAGCTTTTTTCGGTCGCCTGGTTTTAACAGTCTGCCTTCTGCGGTTTTTATGTTGTTTGCTTCAATAACCAATTCGCGGCCTTCATTTTCTTCAGGAATTGATGCAGTAAAAAGAATTTCGCTTCCGTCTGCATAGTCAACTTTAGCTGAGCGGAACAAACGGCCTGCGGCTCTTTTCACTCCTGAAACTTGGCTGACTAATTTCAAATCGTGTTTGTCCACAATTCCTGCAGTATTTTGTCCAGGAGGGCTGAAACCTCCTGTTGCGCCTTGAACAATTATTTTATCAGTGCCGACAGAAGCAAACTGTGCATTTATCGCGTCCTGCATTCCTTGTCCAAGAGAAATGAGTGCGACGACTGACGCTATGCCGATGAAAATGCCCAGCATTGTCAGGGACGTGCGCAAAAACCGTTTTCTTAAACTACTAAAAGCAATATACGCATGGTCTTTAAGCATTGTTGTTTACCGTTTGTTTTACCGTTTCTTTTTGCGGTTCAATAACCAGTAAATAACAACTGCACTTGCCAGCGCCGCAAAGAGTATTGTGCTCCATGGAGTTTTTGTTTTTCCAAGGTCTTTTGCAGTAATGATGCGCAGCGGCAGATCATACTGTTGTGAAAAGTCAAGATTGTACGTGTCCTTGAATTCAATCTGTAAGTTTAATCTCGGCTTTTCAACTAATGGCTTGATTGTGAAATCGACTGTTTCAAAGTCATCAGAGTCAAGATTGCCTACGTATGCTTCATTTGAAGGGCTTAACAGCTCGTACTGGCTTGTTTGCACAAGGCGCACGGTAACGTATTTCAGGTTCGCAACTCCTTTGTTCACAATCTTCAGCGACACTGTGCCTGGAAGAGTTTTTTTGTCAAATGTCGTCGAGTCAACAGTTAAAGACAGCTCTGGTTTGGCGTTAACTACTAGACTTATTTTGGCAGTTTCATCCATCTGCTTGTTTCGCTCATCTTGATATGATAAAGTGACTGGGATGGCGTACACTTTGACTTCTGTTGAGGTGTCAGAAGCAAGCGTGAAAGTGACAAGTTCAGTTTTTCCAGCAGGGATGTGCTCAATGCGTTTTTTTGCGCCGCTGCCGATGGTGGAGAATTTGCCGTCTGCCAAATCAATGCTGACATCGACATTTTTAACTGCAATTTTTCCAACGTTGCGCAGTTTCAACTCAACAGATGACGTTTGCCCGGGAATGATTTGCGAAGGCGCGGCTGTGTATTCATCAACAATAAGCCCTGCATTCTGTGTTTGAATTGTTACTGGAGTTTCAAGTTGAGTCCACTGTCCGCCGCCAAACTTATACTGGAACTTGATATTTCTGTCGCCATTAGGAGCATTAGGATTTACAAAGACGCTGAACTTTTGCACTTTGCTTTCGGTAGCCGCAATCGTGCCCAAGTCAAATTCTCCTTGCGCTTCTTCTGGCAGGCTGAACGGGTATTCAGGCACAAATTTTACTGCCACTTTATTCGCTGATGTGCCTGAGTTTGTAAGCTGCACCCAAACGTCAGCAGTGTTTCCTTGTTCTGCTGGTGCAGGCTCGTAGCGAAGAATTGATGCTTTGACTTGCGCTCCTCCTGCAGCGTATGCGCTTAGCGCACACAGCATAAATGATATCAGCAGTGCAATAATTTTTTTCATTTTCTTTTATTTCCTCCTGTGAACGTGCATGCTCTGCACTATCACTCCGTCTTTTAAAAACTCTATGCGGTCAGCCTCGCGGGCTAATAAATCATCATGGGTTACCAAGACTATTGTTTTGCCTTCTTTTTCGTTCAGCTCACGAAGGAATTTCATTACTTCCTTGCCTGTTTTGCTGTCAAGATTGCCTGTAGGCTCATCTGCGAGAATTACCGGAGGATTAACTGCCAGTGCGCGGGCGATTGCAACTCTTTGCTGTTGTCCTCCTGACAGCTGGTTTGGCTTGTGGTCCATGCGGTCGCCGAGCCCAAACTGACGCAAAAGCATTTCAGCGCGGCGCGTGCGCTTGTCTTCAGGAATTCCTTGAAATGTCATTGGAAGTGTTACGTTCTCAAGCGCTGTCAAGGTTTCAATCAGGTTGAATTTTTGGAAAATAAAGCCGATTTTTCTGCCTCTTATTTGCGCAAGGTCTGACTCGTGCAATGTGCTGATGTTTTGTCCTGCAAGATAAATTTCCCCTCTGCTTGGCACGTCCAAACAGCCGACAAGGTTCATTGCTGTTGATTTGCCGCTGCCAGAAGGCCCTTGAATGGCCATAAATTCGCCTTCGTGCACGTCCAAATCAATACCCTGTAGGGCGTGCACATTATTGCCGCCCATATTGTACGTTTTCCAGACTTTTTTCAATTCAATTATTGTTGGAGCCAATTTTCTGTTTGATGTATTTCGTGAATTTAAATGTTTTGAGTAGGATATAAATACTACTGCTTGCACTTATTCACAGACAGCTTATGAAAAAACTGCTTTTTAAAAAACGTGCGCCTGTTGCCTCAGGCTTGTGCGCAGTATTTTTGGCAGGATGCATTTCTGCTCCTGAAAGAGAGCAGTCAAACAATGAAACAAATACGTCCTGTCTACCTCCATACCGTCAGGTTCCTGCACTCGTGGTCAACAACTCGCCTGATTACTTGACTTGGGTTGCAGCGTCAGAGGAAGAGGGCGTTTCACGGATGAGTGAGTTTGTACGCACTTCTCTTCGCGAGGACGCGTATGCGTTTTTTCCTGAAAAAAACGTGTGGATTGAAATGGGAATACACTCGAGTGAGATTAGTGGCGGAGAAGCAACACAGTTTAATTTTACTCCAGTGGATGACTATCTTAACGCCAATGGAAACATTTCAAGAGTTGTTTTGTACCATTTTCATCCTGACCACATACGTCAAAGGATGGAGAATGAAATGCCTGCTGAATTTCAGAATGAGTTTGCAGAACACGGCCAGCACGCACCTAATGTTTCTCAGACATTGTTTAATACTGTTGCGCGTGTCATCAACCAAATGCCTTCTGAACAAGACATTTACCAGACTATTTTAAAATCATGCTGGATTGCGCAACGCCACCAATTTTGCGAAAGCCAGTTTAACATTGTCGGTTACGAAGGCACTTTTTGTTTGAAGCTAAGCAGTGCAGGACTCGAGCATTATCTTGCACTCTCTTCACAAGAACTCCAGCGCCAAGCAGCTGAACACGCTCAGCAGACGGAACAGAGTCTGTGCAATCTTGCAGTGATTGCGGCAAGAAACAACGCAAACCCGGTGGTAAGTCTTGATTTCATTTGCACAGTATCGAGCGCAGAACTTTTCATAAGAACACAAAACAGCCAAAATCCAGAAGTTGTCGCAAATAATTACATAATATTTTCTTTCAAACAAATTGCTGAATGAGCATAGCAAATTCTCAATTTGCGAGGGTACCAAAGTCTGGTCAAACAC
>JACQIC010000014.1 GCA_016198725.1 Candidatus Aenigmatarchaeota archaeon
GCTTTATTTTCTTAAGATTCTCTATCAAAATGTCCAGCGCGTGGTTGACTTCTTCTTCGCTTTTGGTTCCTGTGCAAACAACTTTTCCATTTGAAAACAGCAAGAATGTTGCTTTTTGCTCAGGAAGTTTGTACACCAAACCAGGGAATTGCTCAGGCTCGTATTCAGTATTTTCTAGTTTCATCGCAAGAACATTTAAGTTGAGATCCATACCCACACTGCCTGCAGCCACGATATTTTGGATTTTAACTTCCGGCTCCTGCTTTATTTTGACATTTATTTTTTCAAGAGATTTAATTATTTTTCTGATTGATTCATGCACTTTTTCCATGCTTCGCGCACCAGTGCACACGATTTTTCCTGATGAAAATATCAGCGCACTTGTTTTAGGATCCTTAATGCGGATAACAAGCCCTGGAAACTGTTCTGGATTATACTCAGTATTTGACAGCGTGGCAGCCATTTTTTCAAGCGGAATATCATGCCCCAGAGAAGCAGATACGACAATGTTAACAACTTCTATTTCACGCTTTTGCTGTACTTTTTGCTTTGCTTTTACCATATGCCACTTATAAATACAGACCTCTTTAAAAGGCTTGCTGTAATTTCGCGAATTTCGGCGCTTTGCGCCTTTATTCAGCGAAATTTTAAATTGCAACGAAATTTGATAGTCATGCTACTGCTTTTGTTTTAGTGTATTGTGCTTGATCACGGGTTTATCGCTTTATCCGTTAAATGATTTAACAATAACTGAATTTAATTGATTGTCCCACAATAAATAGGTTAAAAAATGCTTATTTGTTAAATGATAAAACAAAAACGAAATATAATACTTCATACTGTTCAATAGTTTTAATTATAGCAAAGGACACAAATAATTGATTATTAATATTGTCCTTTGCTTATTACGAACGGACAACTCTTGCTCAGCTAATTTTGTCCGTGAGTATAGCACTGATATCAACCAAATTTTCCTGAATGAAGCGCCGAAGGCGCTGAATTCGGAAAATTAATGCACTTTCAACAACTTGCGCAGCACCATTGAGAAAACAATTGCAAAAATAATATACGTTCCAAGCCAGCCCATTGATTCACCAAATAACGGCAAAGAAAAGGGAAACTGTATAACTTTCAACTGCGCATACTCTATTTTTATCGATTGAAAACCATCTTGTTTAACTTGTTTTTCAGAAATTGCACCCTGCATTGTTTCTCCAACAACTACCGGCTGACTGTACGTTTTCCCTCCATAAGTTAAATCCAACAAGTACTCACCTTCCTTTTCTGCTTTAACTGAATACTTGACTGTTGCGCCAACCGGTTTTACAGCTTCTGTTGCAAGCGCAAGCCCTTCAGGCACTGTCATCGTCACATTTCCCTTTGCATCAGGAGTAAAAGCAAGCGCTACAACAAACTCCTGACCTGACAAAATCGGCGCAAAAGCAAGATGGCTTGACATCCAGCCAAAAATAAGAATAATTGGCAAAAACGTGAACAAAGTTGCGCGCATATTGTGCATCATGTATTTCATGTTAACATCCATTGCTTTTTTTTGCACATCCATTGCCACTTCAGGATTTTCTTTTAGTTTCTTAGCTTGCTCCTGATACGCCTTCAACTGATCTTTAAGATCCTTCATCACACTCTGGTTTGTCGCGTACTTTGTGATAACCACAGAAATAAGCGATACAAGGAAAGACAGCATCACAACTGAGATGAACGACGGCAAAAACAAAAGCGGACTCAACACAAAATCAAGCAACCATACCATTGTTTTCACCTTTTACTGCAAAACTATGCCATAAATTTTTTAAGCACAGGATTCATATCCATCATGTGCTGACGAGCAATATCTTCATACAATTTGTAAATAATCATAACTGTTAGCAACAGTCCTGTGCCATTTGTCAACGCACCTGAAATGTCAGCAACACCTGCAAGAATACCCACTGCAATCGCACCCATAACAGTTAATGGGGTGATGTACCTTTGCAAAAGATGCTCAAGCACACGCGCATCCCGCCTAAACCCCGGAATTTGAAGTCCTGATGCCATAATTTGCTTTGCCTGACTTTTTGCATCCATGCCAGATGTCTGCACCCAAAACCAGCTAAACACGACAGCACCAATAATCAAAAATACCATGTACACACCTGCCTGCGCAAGATCTGTTGTTGTCAAACTACCACGAATCAGCTTGCCCAAAATGTCAGGACTGTACAACCACGCAACAAAACCTGATGTCGGTGTGTTGCCAGAAAATGTTCCAAGCAAAGGATAACCCCAACTTTGAAACAAACGCGCCCATAACTGAATGTTTGCAATAAGCGCAGAAATCAAGATAACAGGAATGTTTGATGTATAAATAAAATTAAGCGGCCACCTAATACCATGACCACGTATTCTGCCAAACGAAAGAGGAATTTCAACCTTCATCGCCTGCGCGTATACTGCGACAACAAAAATAAGCACAGTTGAAGCCACTGTTGAAAACATTAAAAGTGCTGTTTGCGGGTCGCCTGCAGCCAAACTCTGAAACAATGCAGGAATCGCACCTGTTGCAATTGAAGGATTAGTCGGAGAAGGCAACGGACTAAGCGCGCGGATAAAAACACTTTGAGACACCCCTGCAGCAATAAATAAACTAATACCTGAACCAAAACCCCATTTACTACACACTTCATCCATAAACATCACTATAAGCCCGCCTAAAAACAACTGGAAAACAAGCAGAAGTTCAAGCTGAAAATACAATACTGTGCCAAGCAAGTTTTCTGGCGGAGCAAGCCCGCCCATAAAAACATAAATTGCCGCTTCAAAAATAATAAAGAAAAAACTGGACATTTTCTGCAGACCTTGAAACTGCTGTCTTCCTTCTTTCTCCTGAAGGTTGAATTTTAAAATTCCCGAACCATTCAGCAGTTGAAGCACGATTGATGAAGTAACCAGCGGACCTATGCCCAACGAAAGTATACTCCCAAAACTTGCACCCAGAATAACTGATAATATTTCAAAACGCTGAAGCTGATTCTGGCCCAGCCCAAAAAGCGGAACAAGACTAAGAACAAAAAACAACACAAGACATATTCCTGTCCACTTTAGTTTTTCTTTGAAAGAAAGTTTTTTTGTGGCAGGAGGGGCTACTTCAGGCAGGTTGAGCAGTATTTTTTGCAAAAAAGGGTTCATTGTGCGATAGTCACGCTGCCGCCTGCTGCCTTTATTTTTTCAACAGCTTCATGCGCCGCAGACGCAACAGTTACATTTATTTTTTTTGTTGCTTTTCCAGTAGATAATAATTTCGAGTAACCAAGCTTTGCCAAATCGAGAGTATAAACATCCTGCTGTTTAACGGCTAACTGCGCATTGCTCCATTTTTCAATACTCTGCTCAATCTGCTTAATTGATATTATACATACTTTAGCACGCTGTCCATGCCTGACAAAACCATGCTTGCCAAGGTGCGCTTCTTTCCAGACAGACGGTTTTTTACCATGAGCTTTTTTCCCTGTTCCTGCGTTGCCAACACCACCTCTATTGCCGCTCCCACGATGCACAAGCCCCCACCCATGAGTTCTGCTCCCACGCTGCCTTGTTATTTTTCTTCTTTTATGAACTACCATGCGCCATCCTCTTAATCAAGTTGTTTATTTTTTCTTTTCTGTCACCATACGCCCCACCTGAACTAAAAGGCAGTTTTACCCCTTTTCGTCCATACCCTCCACGCGGCGGACACAACGCAAGTGTTTTATTTGTTCCAAAAAGCTTAAGTGTATTCTCATCTGCAACTCCCCACGCGACATAAGGGCGTATTCGCTGAAGTGTTCCATTCAATGCAGGACTCTCTTCTTTAAGCGCACACTTGTTTGGAGTGGTAAGCCCCAAGAGTTTAAGTGCAAATTCTGTTTTACCCTCCACACGTATAGGCCCCCTGATTCTTACAATTGCTATTTTATTCATGCTATCCTACCTTCAACTATGCCAAGTTTTTTGGCCGTATCTGAATGAACTTTTGTGTGCGTCAAACTTGACAGCGCCCTAATGCACGCTTCTATAAGATTTGTTTTAACGACTGTTTGCCCAAATGTCCTGCTCCAACAGTCCTTAACACCTGCAAGCTTCAGTATTTTTGCGCATTCTGCCTCTATGCAAAGACCTTTGCCTTTTGGCGCAGGCATAATGTATATTTCTGAAGAGCCGCATTTTCCATAAACTTTAAACGGCAATGAATGCGGTGTTTTACAGCCACACTCCCAGCTTCCACATCCTCTGCTGATTTTGAATATGTTTAATTTCGCCTGCCTCAAAGCTTTTTCACGTGCAGGCACAGTATCCTTGCTTTTGCCACTACCCACACCAACGTGCCCATTAGCATCTCCAACTACTGCAAAACACGAGAAGCTTGGCTTGTTGCCTTCAGGAGTTTTTTTCTGAGTCTGGCGGAAAATTCTTTTAGCACCCCCGCCAAACTTGCCTTTTGACTGCCCAACCATCAAAAGGTCATTCTGAATATTTGGAATAAGCACGTCAACAATGTTTGCTTCAAGAATCTTCATTCCAGAATCAAGAATCTGGTCAATACCGGTTATCTCACCTGAACGAACTTTCACACCAAGACTTGTTTTGGGCTTCCATTCCGCGTCAGTTTCTTCTTTTGAAACTATTGCCGGCTGTTTTTCCTCTTCCTCAATAATCTCTGTAATTACATCTTTCTCGACTTCAAGCTTTTCTTCTTCAGTTTGTGTTTTAGGTATTTTAGGCATGCTTTTCTCCAAGGATTTTTGCCTTAACTGTTTGAACATGTTCAGGCAAGTTTTCAGGACTGAGCCCGTTTTTTAAATATTGCGCAAACTGTTTATTGTAACGCTGAAGGTTTTTCTCTTTCAACTGTTTGGCATACGCGGCAGTGTGCTTGCCCAACAACCGCTCCTCTTTTGGAAAAACTGATTTTGTCGCAGGTATTGCCAGCCCGCCTTCCAACACTCCTGCAAGCGCAGCAAACACGACACTGCCATGAACCGTGCTTGCGCTCCCAATATCACTGATGCAATTCTTTACTTTTGGAAGCGCACGTTTTGCAGCAAGCAACCCAGTCAAGTACGCAGCAGACGTGTTGCTGCCCGCACCCCGCCAGCCATATTTTGCAAGCATACGCGAGTCAGCAGAAACAATCACCTCATCACCCTGCGGTTTGTAATTGACAAACTGGATAATAATGTTTTTAAGCGAACGCCTGATAACACAACGCGTTGCTCCTGACAGCAGAAGACGCAGACGCAACTTGTAGTCAGTCTTGCCCTGCAATGCGCGCTGATACTTTACCGTGTATGTTGTTTTTGTTGCCATATAGTTACCTTTTCTTGATAAGTCCTTGCTCTTCGACGTAAAGCTTCAAATGTCTTTCACTTCTAAAATAGCCACCTTTTGCTTTCCTATAAAGCTGACGGTATGACTGAGTAGTAAGGTGATTTCCTGCCCGCAGTCTTACCAAAAATGCACGCTGCGCCCTTATCGTGCAAATCCAGACCTGTTTCCTCGGAGTACGCGCTGTTCCAGCACCCTTCCTGCTTCCCGGACCTGCACGCCTGCCTTTACGCCTTGCTTTAAGAGCAATACGGTACCTTCCATGAGAAATACCCTGCTCAGGCAGTCTTGTAATCGTACCTTTCTTTATCAACCCGCGCACATCAGCCCTTGTTATCGATTCTTTTATCTGAGCAGCCTGTTCTGTATCAAGATGTATCCTCTTAGGCGAACAACCAAAGATTTTTCCTGCAAGACGTTTTTGAAGACTTTTCATTGCTATTCACTCCTTCTTTGTAAGGACTTTATCAAGTTCTTTCTTTTCCTGTACTTTCTTGGCATCATCAGATAATTGCGTTGTTTCAACCGCCGCCTGCTTCGGCTTCTCCACATGTTTTGGTTTGACTATCTCACGTTCTTTTGCAGCAGCCATACGAACCTGCACTTTTTTCCTTGCAAGTTCAATCCGCCGTGCATAACTTTCCTGAATTTTTTTGACTGCCAAATCAGCATCTTTGTAGTTAAGCACAGACACTCCTTTAGTTTTCAAAGCTGACAAAATTGCAAGTCTGTTCTTCATGCCTACATGCGCAATTATGGCACTGTGTTTCTTAGAATCAAGATAGCTCACATCTGCCGGCGTGTGAATGCGAACAGGCAAAAGCCCATTTTTGTCAAGCCCGCGCACTGCTGAAGGACTACGGTATCCTATTGTCACACTTATGGGCCTGCCAAATCTGTTGTGCCTAAGCTTGTTGTGAATTCCAGTAGGCCTGCGCCACGTTTTTGTTTTTGACAATCTTGGCAGTGCGCCGTAATGAGTACGCAAAAACTTCGGCCTCGACCTTTTCATAGCCTTTCTGAGTTCAAGGAGTGTTTTCATAAGCTTATTCATGCCTCTGGTTTCTGTATGATATAAATGCCATCTTGAAATATGCGCCTGTCCCGCCGCGCAATACGCGTAAGCTGTTCAATGTTGGATGAAGTTCTACCACCCAACTCTGTATCTATGCTGGTAACAGTTATCTTGTCCCCTTCTATTTTTACTGCAACACCCTGAGGTATTTCTGTAATGCGCGGAATCTTCTCCCCAAGAAAATTCTTCACCGACAACTTGCTACCTGCAAGCGACACGTTCATGGGAAAATGTCCTGAACATATTTTCAAAACATAAACAAACGGCGCCTGAACACCTTTAAGCATGTTGTTAATGTGCGCACGCGTTGCATAAAGTTTTGACTTTTCACGTTTTGTTGCTGACTTTGAACTGAGAATGACATTCCCATCTTTCGCTTCAATTGAAATTTTTGGAATGACAAACCTGCGCGACAATTCACCTTTCGGCCCTTTGATTTTTACAGAGTTCGCACTGGCCTCAACTGTTATCCCTTCAGGGACTGCCACTGTTTCAGTGAAATCTTGTTTCATTTTTCTTGTGTTTAATGTCTAATAACAGTATGCGAGCAGCCGTCCTCCTATTCCGGCTCGTTTTGCTTCTTCATGAGTCATGATGCCTTTTGATGTTGAGACAATAAGTATGCCAAAATCTTTTGCAGGAAGATATCTTTTCTCGAATTTTTCATAAGTGTCAAGCGTAACCGAAAACTTTGGTTTTATCACACCACACGCATTGACATTCCCAAGCAAATGCAATTTTATGATGCCACCACGAGCTTCTGACAGTTCATCAAATGAACCCACAAAAAAATTATCTTGAAGGATGGTGAACACTTTTCTTATCACTCTTGAAACCGGATTGATAATTACTTCTTTCCTTCCGCACTTGTCATAACTCAGAGCGCTTGAAAGCGCGTTTGCGAGCGGGTCATTTAACATATTTTTTTCCTCCTTAGCTGTATTTTTTAAATCCTATTTTTACTGCAATCTCCCTAAAACAACAACGGCACAAGTTCATGCCGTATTTACTTATATGACCGCCATACCTTCCACAGCGGTCACATTTTTTTGTAGCAACACCTGTTGTTCTGGCTTTTGGACTGTTATGCTTGATGTATTTTTTCATTTTTACCGGATTTGCCTTCAGTTGTTGGAATGTTTTCTTCCAGTCGCTTGTTGTCATTCTGCTCCCTCGATACTGACTTTGAATTGATTTTTGAAAAAAGCCATTGATTCTTCTTTTGCAACCACATGCCTTTTCGGAATTTTTTTTGGCGCCCATTTTCTTCGCTTGATGCGATAACCCGGCCGCTCCAATGTAACACAGATTTGCAGACCAAGAACGCCGATTTTCGGGTCATAAGTTACTCCAGGAATGTCAATGTACTCTGCTATGCCAAATGAAAGATTACCGCAATCGTCAAAATTTTCAGGCTTAAGCTTATTTTCCTTTGCAGCAAGAAGCCTCGCCAAAACCTGCAGAGCAGACTGTTTTCGCATGGTAAGCTTGCAGCCAATAGGCAACCCAGGCCTTAACCCCCACGCGGCTATTCTTTTGTTCGTAATTGTTTTGACAGGCTCGATACCTGTAACTGCCTTAATGAGAGCTATTCCTTTCTCTAACTTTGTCTGGTCTTTCCCTGCACCAATGTTCAGAGTGACCTTCTCTATCCGAATTGTTTGCATCGCGTTCATAACTGTAGTGTTTTTGAAGGACCGGTTACTAATGCATAATCCCTGCACGTTTCACTTTGTTTGCCATCATGCGTGTAACTGATTTTTTTTCCGATTATTTCTGTCAAGATGCCTGACACACCTGCCTGTTTTCCTGAAAGCAGCAAAATGTTTGAGTTTGCCGCCAGAGGCAAATGCTCCTTTACTACCTGATCAGGCACCCCAATAACCAAAGAGTCGCCTACTTTATACGCTCCTTTCTCAACAAGTATGTTGCGCCCATCAGACATGTTCAACTGTATTTTTCCGCCAGAAACTTTTGTCTTGTTGATGATTTTAGTGATTTTCAACACTGCCTGCTGTACATCTATTTTTTGCGCAACAAGCCTGCCTTTAGCATCAAGCATCATGCGGTAATGCATATTTGTTTTTGGAAAAGACAAAACTGCCATAACACCCAATGGAAATGCACTTTCGCGCACTTTTCTTCCATCCACGAGCACATCTAAACCAGTAAGTATGCGCTTTGTTTCGCGGGCAGTACGCGCAAGTTTTAACTGTTTAAGCGTAAGATCAAGAGTTTGGCTCAGTTCAAGACTTGCAGGACCAGCAGTTGGTTTTTTGATAAACATCTGATCCTTGCGAAGGATATTCCAACTGCGCGGAGCCGCGTATTTTTTCATATGTCTGCTCATTTTTTTGACACTCCTTTTGCAGGTACAACTGCAGGCGCTGCACCCAATCTTTTCAGGTCAGTTAAATTAAGCTCTGTTATCATTAGTTTTGACGCGTGCAAAGGATAAAGTGATTTTGTGCCGTCTTTTTTCGTGGTGCTTGCATTACTGACAAACACTCTAAGCTTGTGCATGTCAACCCGTTCAACACTGCCTGCTGATCCTTTGAATTTCCCTCTCATAATAGCCACCTTGTCTCCCTTTCGCACACGCAAACTTCTTCGGTTATGCTTTGCGCGCAATTCTTTTGATAAATGCGCAGACAAGAATTTGCCTCGTGCATGCAATGGCGCTTTCGCTACCAGTTTTCTCTGCTTTCCCGGATTTTTACTGCCTTTCCATTCCGATGTCCATGTTTTCATATTATCATACTCGCGATTTTTGATACTGCAGGCCAGCGTTCTGCCGCTTCTTTTGCAATCGGACCCTTAATCATGGTTCCCTTTGGATTGCCGAGATCATCTTTGATAAGCGCTACCGCGTTGTCTTCAAACTTTATGTGCGTGCCGTCCAATCTTCGGTATTCTTTTTTCTGTCTGACAACGACAGCCTGCACAACAGTCTTTCTTATGTCCTGCTTTCCCTCAATGACCGCTCCGTTGACAAGGTCTCCGATTGCAGCGCTTGACTGCCTGCCCTTGACAGTCTTGTGTCCATAAACTGAAATTATGCGGAGAATACGCGCACCGCTGTTGTCGCACACAACCACATTAGCAGTGTGCGGAAGCGCGCGGACAATGCTTGCTTTTATTGCTTTCATTGCACGTCCTCCTCCTTTTCTTCCTTCTCATCTTCCTTCTCAACGTCCTTCTTTTCTTCGTTAGTTTCCTCTTTCAGTTTTTCCTTCTCAGGAACTGCCGCCTGCAACAGAAGTTCTTCACGCGCGAGGAAAGCATAATCTGCACCAAGCTTTTCAGTAATAACAAAATGTTTTGTTTTCGACAAAGGCCTGCATTCCATGAGCTTAACAATATCCCCTTTCTTTGCTTCAATACATGCAGGACTGTGCACGTGCACTCGAGTTGTCTTTTTTTCGTAACGCTCGAATTTTGGCAGGTAATGTTTACGCTGCCATTGAACAGTCACTGTCTTTGCAGATTTTGCCTCAGTAACTGTTCCTTTGAAAGTCCTTCCATGAGTTCTCAAACTATGGTGAACAGGACAATTGTTGTCATTGCATATTGTTTTTGCTTTTGCCATTTTATTTCAAGATGATTGTTTCTGGAGCAAACCCCGCCCCAACGAGGATTTCCTTAACCCTGTTTCGGTGGTTGCCTTGGAGTTCGATTGCATCATCGCGTATTGTCCCACCGCAGGCGAGTTTTGCCTTGAGTGTCCGTGCGAGAGCTTCAATATCGATCTCTTTCCTGTCAATGCCTGCAATCACAGTATATTGTTTTCGGAACTTTCGTTCTTCAACACTTACAGTGACTTTCTGTGTTTCCTTGGCGATGCTTTCACACACGCACAAGTCTTGTGGAAGACCACAACGTGCACATACATTCATTTCTTCACTGCCTCCTTGGCGAGAATCTGGTTGATCCGCGCAATTGTTTTCCTTGCAAGACATATCCTGCCAGGATTCTTTGGAATTGTGCCTATAGCTATTTGCGCGCGTTCCTTAATAAGCTCCCTGCAGAGCTCTTCGCGCTTTTTGTTCAAATCATCACTGCTTAATGCTTTCAGATTTTTGAATGACTTCATGTTTCTTCTCTTCGTTCTTTTCTTCTGCTCTCTTCTCTTCCTTAAGACCTATTGTGTCAAGCAGTTTTATATCTGATGGCATAATAGCCACCTGCACGCCCACAACACCAGGCTTAAGCTGAGCTATGCTTTTCGCCCTTTTGACTCCAGTGAGCGCAACATTGCCGCATTTTTTAAGATATCCTGAATAAAATCTCCATGTTTTTGCCCGTGCACTTGGTATTTTGCCGCTCATTTTGATTTCTATGCCAAGTGCGCCTGCAGCAATTACATCAGCCATGGTTTTGTGTCCAATAGCCTTAAACTTCTGAATGCCAAATTTCTCTATTGTTGACGCAATGCGTTCTGCAACAATCTGTGCATCCAAGTTTGGTTGTTCAACTTCTGAAATTTCTATTTGCGGATTTTCCAGTTTGAATCTTTTCTTTAAAACATTAGTGAGTTTTTTGATGTTTTCTCCTTTTCTGCCAACAACAAGCCCTGGCCTGCTTGCATAAATGACTATTTTCTCCCCCAAAGGCGTGCGAACCAGTTTTGTATGGCTGTGGCCAACATTTTTCAGTGTTTCTGAAATAAATTCCTGTATTTGGAATTCTTTAACGTTTTCAGCAACAAATTTTCTTTCAATCATGCCGACGCCTCTGTTTTCTTTTCAATTTTCTTTTCAACAGCCTTTTCTTTTCCAACTCTTTTTGGTGTTTTTTTGGCTGCTGTTTTAGTTTCTGTAAGAACTATTTGAATATGAGTTCTTTTTGCTTCGCCGTGATTCCTGCCATAATGCATTGTTTTAGGCCCATTATGTGCACTGATGTGCTTCACCACAAGAGCACCCACTGCAAGACCTTTGTTTGCCGCGTTCGCAGCAGCACTTTCAAGAATCTGAAGAATGTTCCTGCTTGCTTTGCCAGGATACCTGCCTGCCGCCATCGGTCCTTTGCGATGACCAACATTGTGTTTATACCTGAGAAAAGCCACAGGAGCATTTTCGGCAATTACATTTGCAAGCAGTTCCTTTGCCGCAGTATATGTTTTGTTTCGCAGAGCTCTGCATATCTCGACTGATGTTTTTGTTGAAATTGGAAGCGCAGTACCGTATGCACATGCGTCCTTTTCAGTCATTTGTATGCTGTATTTCATTAGTTCACCGTCATTATCTCACTGAGAGCGATGCTGAAGACCTTGTTGCGCCAATTCCTGGTGCACTGTGCGACACTTTCTTTCGCGTCATCACATATTCCCCGAGCCTATGCCCTATCATTTCTGGAACCACCATAACCGGAACAAATTCTTTTCCAGAATATACTTTGATTGTTTTTCCAAACATTTCAGGAAGTATAGGTATTGACCTGCAATGCGTGCGAATTTCCTTTTTATTCCCTTTCAAGTGCGCAAGCAAACGTTGTTCATTCTCCCTAAACCCATTTTTAATCCGTCTTCTTTCACGCGAAGTAAGAAGCGCAGAGTATTCTGCCAGCGACATTTTTTTGATTTCCTCAACTGTTTTTCCGCGATACGTAAATTCTTTTGCCATGTGTGTTCACTTGCTTACTTTTTCCTTCCAGTTCTTTTTGGATGTAGTTTTCCAACTTTTCTTCCTGCAGGCGCAAAACGGGGCGCAGGACGCTGTTTTGCTTTACGCGACGTTCTTTTGTTTCCAAACGGATGATCAACTGCATTTTGCGCTGCACCACTAATCATTGGATAACGCTTGTTGCGCGCACGTTTTGCATGATGTTTTGCTCCTGCACGCAAGTACGGTTTCTCTTTGCGATTGCCTCCTGCAATAATGCCGATTGTTGCACGGCAGCTCAAAAGAAATTCTTTTTCTTTTCTTGAGGGAAGAACCACAATAGCAAACTTGTCTGTTTTACTGACGAGCCGTGCTGAAACGCCTCCTGCCCTGCAAAACTTGCCTCCATCGCCTGGCTGGCTTTCAATATTATAAATACTTGCACCTTCAGGAATGTTTGAAAGTGTAAGAGTGTTTCCATTAACAGTTGGCCGCGCATCCTGAGCTGAAGCAATTTTGTCGCCTACACACGCCCCCTCAGGAGCAATCATAAGTGCAAGACTTCCATCATCATATGTTATTTCTACAAGCGGAGCTGAATGACCAGGACATTTAACAAAATCAGATATCGTGCCTCCAATGTTTTTTGTAACAGGCAAATGTTTTGCACTTGTTTTGTACCTAAAAGAACGGGCAAGATAACTAGGACCGCCTTTTCCTCTTGCCTGCTGAATAAGCGATTTTCCCATTTACATCAACCCCAGTGTTGTAGCAATATCTATTGCAGGCGTTTCCTTTGCAAAGGTCACTATTGCCTGTTTTTCTCCCCGAGGAGTTATTTTAGTGTGCACGCAAGTGACTTTTGCACGGAACATATCCTGAATTGCGCCTTTAATTTGCGGTTTTGTAGCAGATTGTTTAACTGCAAATATAAGCTTGTTATGAGCTTCCATCATCCTTATTGTCTTTTCTCCTGAAAGAGGATATCTTATAATTTCAAACTGACCAATGGTTTTATTTTTGCTATTTATGCTCATTTTACTTTCTCCAAAGCGGCCTGAGTGAACAATGTAAGCCTGCCTGCTTTTGAGCCAGGTGCAAGAAGCCGTGTGTTGAGCCTGTTTGCAGGAATGACCTGCACTCCTTGAATGTTGCGCGCACTAGTAATCAACTTACAGTGCCCTGACACAACAAGCAATGGACCTACCTTATGAACATAAGGTCTGCCCCTGTTTTTTCCTTTGCCAGAACGTATTTTCCGTTCACTGCATCGTTCAAGCTCATTTGCCAAACCAAGTTTTTCAAACGCTTCGACCACCTTGCTTGACTTATCAAGCGATTCAAATTCATTTGAGATTAGAAAAGGATATACTGGCGGTAATTTATGCCCGTGAAGTAAAACAAGCTCTTTTTGCATTACAGCCGCCATCGCACTTCTGACCGCAACTTTTCGCTCCTTATCATTTATTTTTTGATACCAGTTTTTACAGGCATTTGGAGCAAAAGCCATCCTGCCGCCGACAGTATTCGGAGCAAAAGCTCCACGCCAATTCATGCGCTCCCCGTTTCTTGACATTATTTTTCTCGGCGAACGTGAAATTCCATGACCATACGCTGTTTTGTATTTTCTACGCCTGCGAGACAGCTTTGCAGCTGTTTTTGCCCCTGCCCGCGGGTCTGCGCCATACGGCTGGCGTTCATGACTTGCGATGGCAAGATTCGCCCTCAAAATAATATCTGTTCTTAAAGGAGTGTTAAATACTGCAGGAAGCTCCTTTTCGCCAACCGGCGTTCCCTGTGTATTTAATATTTGCAATTTCATTGTTTGGAACTCAAACTAGTATACGTTACGCTGAGCGCCTCCTTTACGCTGGTAGGCTTACCCGCCAGAGTTAGCTTAATAAGTCTTTTTGCCGGACCACCAAGTGAGCCATGAATAAGAAGCGTTGGATTTTTAACAACACCATAATGAAGAAAACCTCCTGAAGGATTTATCGCCACAGGGTCAGTGTTCATCTTAAGCAAAAGTTTGTTGCGCTCAGAACGCTGGTGATAACCAGTCTGCCCCGCATGCGGCACAGGAAAGCTTCTGTTTCCAGTCCAGCCACCAACATTTCCAGGACCTCTTTTTGTTTTTTCAGACTTATGATTTCTAATGTTAATGCCAAATCTTTTAACAGGCCCCTGATAACCTTTGCCTTTTGTGATAACGTGACTGTCAAGCTGCACACCTTCGCTAAAAACTTCCTGTACACTAATATCTTTACCAAGCACAGATGTTGCATAAGCATATTTTTCTGCCACAGAACCAGAAACACCAAGTTCAAAAATTTCCGGCTTCTTTTTTCCAATGCCTGTTAGTTTTGGCTGAGTATGAACAAGAAGAACAACATCCTGATATTTTGCCGCATCAATTGTTTGAGTTTTGTGTTGTTTGGGAAGAATTAGAACAGATGAAAGGGTTTTATCGAGCTTGTCTGAAAGAATTTGCGCTGCAGGATGCAACCCATACGCATCCTTGGCGTAAAACTTAATGCCAAACACCCTGATGGGTGGACACTCAACAACCGTAACCGGCATAGCGATTTCTTCCCCTTTTGTTATTGAATTCGGGCGATTGTCTGCAACTGCAACATGAGTCATGCCTGCTTTATACCCTGCAAATCCAAGCGGTTTTCCTGCAGGCGCCGCAGGCCAAGTTCTTATACGTGCATGTGTAGAACTAGCGCGGCATCGCGGCCAGTACTCCATACTTCCCTGTCGAGGCGTTCTTCTTCTTGGCATGTTTCACTTATGCTATAGTTTCACAACGCCTGAAAAGTCCGAGAACCAGAATGTCTGGTGCCAGTATGTACTGAAAGGACTTCCCTTCAGGCGTCTTCTAGCTTAACATGAAATTAGTCGGAGCTTTATAAACTTTCGTGTATTTAGACTTGTTTAGCCGATAGAAAACAAATGCATGCCGCTTGTTTCATATTCTAATTTGAAAACTTTTTGCACTGCACTCATCAACTTTTCTGTCTGCTGTTTTCCATACTTTTTCACGCAATGATTATCAATAATCACATAACGCATATTCTTCTGGCGCATAAACTGCTGAATTTCTGCCACAGTCAAATTATTGAATCTTCTGCGCAATCGTTCAAGAGAATAGTCGAGCGGCAGTCCTGCAAAATCAAGCCCAATGACTTCATCTCGGTCTGTGCAAAGTGTCATAATCGGAGTGTTTTTGGGAAGAATTTTTTGCAGTTGAAGATACCCTTGGATTTCGTTTTTTGATGCCCACGAACCGCCCGGCTGCCACGGTGACGTCTGCACAATAAATTTTGGCACGCCTGACGTCACGATTACTGCAATTAAAACAACTGCGACAAATGCCAATCTTTTCTTTCCTGAAATAATTCTAAGCAGCAGTGCGGACAAAAGCGCAACAGGAACTGCAAAAAATGGCCAAAACCTATGAGGGAAAAGCCTGACCGGCAGCAGATTTCCTTCCAATCCCACAAGTGTGAACGCAAACCACAAAAGTATAACACCCCAACAGGGCGTGATTTTTTTGCGGAAATATAACAGCAGAAAAAAACCTGAAAATCCAAGAATAAAAATGCCAATACCCAGTCCAGTTGGCTGGTCAATTCTGGTTACTAACGGAACAGAAATAAAATCTGTTATGCCATAAATTTTCCCCCCTGACGTGTCAGACTGCACGCTTTCCGACACGCCAAAAGTGAACGTGTGCGGAAAAACACTGTTGCCCTCTTTCACAACAGCCCAACCATATTTTGCAACCATTGGAACGTAAAAAACTCCTGCGGCAACAACTGCCGCAATAAAAATTCCTGCAACCATACGCCAGTTTTTCTGCGATAACGCAAGCAAACCAGACATTGCATTAATAGCGACTGCACTGGAAAGCTGTGTAAGATTAATGCCTGCAAGCATAACAACTGCAATAAAAGTCCACAACAAACTCGTGCCTGAATAATAAACTGCAAGCAGTGCAGGGAACATCAGCGCAATGTTCAAGCTTTGCGCCCAAATAAAATGCCCTGCATAACTCGGATTCAACAGAAGTATTGCGCTCGCAAACAAAGCAAGCTTTCTGCTTTGCAAAAAAATTCTGGCAAAAAAATAAAAAAACAAATGACTAAGCGCAACCAAAAGCGCATTAAATATTTTCAGCGTAAACTGCATCGAGTTGTTTGTCTGATGCAAAACACCCATCAAAACATCATATGAAGGAGGATACGGCTCAAGATAGCTTCTTAACCAGATTTCTTCATCATGCTGCAAAGAATATGTTTTTTGCTGCGCAACATACTTGCTACCCATCGCGTGAAACCAAGGATCATCATCTTCAAGATATGCATATCTTGCAGCGCCATATACAAAAACTGCAAAAACAATCAATGCAAGAACTGCTGCAATTATAGTTTCAATATATTCTTTGCTTTCAAATTTTTCTTTTTTTCCTGCACTAAAATAAAATGTAATGCCTGTTGCTGCTGCGCCAATTATAATATAAGTAATATAGTGCAGCGGAATTGACAGGGTGTTAAGAATAATTGTGAGCAGAGGAAACACTCCAAGACCTATTCCACGTGTCAGAACATATTTTTCTGCGCGAGAATAAAATTTCAGATATTGAGAAAATGGAAACCCAAGTAATGTAATGATAAGAAAGAAAATAATGAATGACAACAGCATAACATTCTTTCGTCACAAGACATTTATATTGGTTGTGGCTTAATCAAACATTCATGAAACACCCAACTATAGTTGCTATCTGGATTGTTTCTTTGTTTTTTGCCGCACAACTTGTTGGACTGCTCATGATGCAGAAGTACATGGTTGTTGTTGACGGGCAATTTGAATACAATAGCATGCCTTCTTTTTTTGGCTTGCCTATTGAACGGCCAGAAGTTTCTCCTACTGTTATGGCATCATTAATATGGGGAGGGCTGCTTGCAGGTACACTGCTTGTTTTTCTGCTGCTCAAGCACGGATGGCTGTGGATTTGGAAGTTCTGGTACACTCTTGCAGTCATGCTCTGCCTCACTGTTGCTTTTGGCAGCATACTTTCATCACCAGCGCCGAGCATTTTGGCATTTGTTTTTGGTTTGTGGAAAATATTAAGACCAAATATTATTGTTCACAACCTTACAGAAGTCTTGATGCATGGCGGACTTGCAGTTATTTTTGTTCCAGTGCTCTCAGTCAAAAGCATGCTTGTTGTTTTTGTGCTTGTCGCAGTATATGATGCATATGCGGTGTGGAAGAGCAAACATATGATTGCACTTGCAAAATTTCAGGCAAAATCAGGCATTTTTGCAGGCCTGCTCGTGCCATATCATATTCCTCATAAAAAAATGGTTCAGAAGATTGAGGGCAAACAGTTTAAGCTTCACAAGTTTAGAACAGCAATTCTGGGCGGAGGAGACATTACGTTCCCACTGTTGTTTGCAGGAGTGGTTCAGCAAGAATTTGGTTTTACTTCTGCCTTGATAATAACCATCTGTACTTCTGGCGCGTTATTTTGTCTTTTGTTTCTTGGCAAAAAAGACCGTTTTTATCCAGCTATCCCTTTTCTTCTGGCAGGCGCGTTGACTGGACTTGGTCTTTCTCTACTGCTTTAAACATAGAAAGCGTTGTTTGTCTGAGTTCTGCGGCATAAGAAACCGGATCAACGCACAAGCCATCCTCTGCAGCGACCACCTGAACGCCTGTCTGCTTTTGTATTTCACGCGATTCATATAATGGATTTGCCTGAAGCATTTTGCTTCCAAAATGAGTAATTATTGCAAGATTAGGCATTGTCGCCTTTAGGATTTTCACCACATCCTTGCTTGACAACCCTTCTTGTGCTTCATTCTCAAACGGATAAAGCGTGTTAAGAATAAGAATATTACTGCCTTTGTAATTCTGTGCAAGATCCTTGTCAAAAGCAGTATCTGAAGTATAAGATACAACAAATTCAGGCGTGGTTATTCTGAACCCAACAGCAGACGCATCAGTATGGTGTGTTGCAAGCGCGACTATCTCAACATCCTCAATACCAACCCTGTTCCCTGCTTCGGACATTATAACTTTTTCAACACAAGACTTGTAAAATGGAGTTAATCTTGGAATATTGTCATGCAAACCCTGACAAACACTCCTGCTTGCAATAACAACACCATGAGGGTCAAGACCATTATGCGAAAGAGCACAAAGAAGCGAGCCAATCTCTCCTGCATGATTAGTATGCGCATGGCTTACCAGAACTGCAGTATGCTCGCGAATATCAACACCATACTGCGCCGCTTTCAACACTGCGCCTATTCCAGGATCAATGTGAAACTGACAGTTTTGAGTTTGAATAATTATTCCACCACTGCTCCTGATACTTCTGCCAGTCAAACTAATGTCACCACCAGTACCAAGGAAAAGAATACGGGAACGCATGAAAGAAGTATTTTGCAGATTATTAATAAGCTTTATCATTCCAAAACATCAACTAACTTTTTTGCGCTCTTGTCCCAACTAAATTTTTCAGTAATATACTTTCTTGCAGTTTTTCCCATCATTTTTGCTTTTTTCTGATTATTCAAAACAGCAACAATTGCTTCTGCAAGACTTTGTGGATTGTGCTCGACCAGAATTCCAGTCTTATTATTTACAACAACTTCCCTTACCGCAGGAAGATCATAAGCAATAACTGGAACTTCGACGGCGCCTGCTTCTGCAAGCACAATTCCAAAACCCTCACGAGTGGAAGGCAGAACGAGGACTGAGACGCTTTTTAACATTCCTATCGAAGCTGTCTTGTCAGCAGAAGTCGCAAATCCTACTTTTTCATTAAGATTGTATTCTTTCGCCATTTGCCTTAATTTCTCCTCTTCCGGACCATTTCCAACAAGCAGAAGTTTTGAATCAGGAATTTTTTTCACAACAAATGAAAATGCCGTGATAAGATCATCAACATGCTTGTGCGGCACAAACCTGCCTATAAACATAATTGTATTTTTATCAATCTTTTTTTCAGGAATCTTATCAAGCGCTCTTGCATCAACAGCATTGTAAATTACAACAACTTTTTCCTGCGGCACACCCTTCTCAATTATTGCCTGCTTCATCGCGTTGCTCACAGTAATGATTTTTTTTACACACATGTGAAGCGTGAGCCATTCTGCAATTCTTGACAGCAAGCTTTTACTTATCCACTGGTCTTTCCCGCCAACAGAAACGTCATGAACGGTTGCGATAACTGGCGCTGGCGAAAACAAGTATGCAGGAATAATAGACATTCCTTCTGCACAAACGACATCATACTCATTTGTTTTTAGCCATTTTCTGATTGCGAAGAAAAACCTGACAAAATCATACAAGCGGCGCTTAGGAGGATTCTCTATGATAGGACCAACATGATAAATTTCAATCCCATCAAGAGTTTCATGCTCTTTAACATTTGAATGCTGCATAGTAACAACAGTCAGCTTATGCCCCTGCTCAACAAGACGTTTGCCTAATTCATACAACCTCACCTGCCCCCCACCCAAATAATACGGGAGAAAAAAATCAATAAACCAGCAAATGTTCATGTGAAGCAATTATTCGTTGGGATTAATAAAGATGTTGCAAACCTTTATATACTATAGCACATTATATGATCGCTATGAACAACACAACAACTATCCAAGTAAGCCAAGAACTTGTCAAATCTCTTCTCATTAAAAAAATGTACGACAAGGAAAGTTATGAAGATTTGATATGGGATTTACTTGAGGACTCGAAGGAAATTAATGAACAAACAAAGCGCGATATAGAAAAAAGTTTTGCTGAAATCAAAGCTGGCAAAACAATCTCGCTTGAGAAAATAAAAACAAGATACGGTCTCAAGTAAAATGTATTCTATAGAATTTTCTGAATATGCTGAAAAGCAGTTTTCAAAGCTGGACAGTCAAGTTCAACAGAGAATTGTTTCTGTTCTTGACAGAATCAGAATCAGGCCAATAGACCACCTTGTAAAACTTATTGGGATTGAAGCATACAAGTGCCGCATTGGAGATTACAGGACAATCTGCACAGTCAATCATGAAAGCAGAACTATTTTTGTTGTTAAAGTGGGACATAGAAAGGACGTTTATGAATAAACATTATGTTTTTAAACTTCATCAGTTTCATTGCTTTGGGGTAGGCTATGCCGGGAGGTTAGCTCTCTCCTGTGACTGTCAGCGAGCTTTAGGCAGGGCGAATCGCTGTTGCGGCTTTGTGCGGTCATTGCAGTCTTGCACCTGACGTTGAAGGTCTGTCCTGGTTGGGTGCTTATGGGCGAATCGTGTCAGGCGGGGAACCGAGCAGCACTAAACTCACTGGCTACTGCTTCCAGGGGTGCGGACCTGAGAAGGGATGCAAGAGTGCTGCAGGGTCGTTCACTGTCAAGACAGTGGCGCTTACCCCAATTTTCCACTATTCGCTCGCTACGCTCGCTCATAGGGGAAAATTTTTATCGTTTATTTAACTCTCCAAGTTTTATCTGCAGCAAAGGGTGAAGAAGAATCAAAGCATATGCGAGCAAAATAATACTAAATGATAAGAATGCTGTTTTCATCGAATATATTTTTGTCAGGAAACCAAACAACGGATAGAGCAGGAAAGTGATTAACTGACTGCACATGTGTTTAATTGAAAGAATTGTTGCGCGGTGCTTTGTATCAACATGAACGTTCATGTAATGGTTTGTAAGCACATGAAAAAATCCACTTGCAACTGGAATAAAAAAATAGAAAATAACACCATAATATGGCACGAGAAAAGACATCAAAAACAAACCTGCAATTAATAAAATTTGTATAAGAAGCATGCTTTTCCTGTCACCAATCTTTGCTTCAAAAGAATGCACATTCTTGCTGACAAGTGCAGTTGTCATGCTTGCAGCAAAAGCAACAACTCCAATTAATGCCACAGGAATCAGGATTTGTTCAGCATAAGCTGATGACATGGATACCACAACGTCAAGAATGGCATACCCCGCCATTGAAAAAAGAATAAGATATTTTATTATCTGATGCTTCCAAACACACAACAATCCTTCTTTAAGTTGAAGCAACGAATTTTTTAGTGTGAGTTTTTGCTGACTTTTGTAAGGCTCCTGCAACAAACACGTAAGCGCAAAAGCCAAAATTATAGTTGGTAAGGAAGCAATGGCAGGAAGTTTACTATCAATAGAAAACAAGTATGCACCAATAATAAAAACAAATGCCATAGAAATATTGGTGAGTGTAAACATCGTGCCAGAAATTCTTTTGTGCTCTTTTTCAATGCGCAACTTTTTCAGAGTGTCGTAAAGCAGTGCTTCAGATGCTCCTGAAACAAAACTCACGCCAACACCACTTATTATCTTGGCAATCAAAAATGGCCAGAAGCCGTTCATGAATGCCAGAATAAAAACCTCAATAATATACATAAACCTGCCAATCACCAGTGTTTTTTTTCTTCCAATAATGTCTGCAATAATGCCTGTTGGTATTTCAAGAAGAAAATTGCTCAGCGCAAAAGCACCCATAATGATGGCAAACTGCTCTAATGGCACTTGCGACGCAATGTAAAACAAAGCAAGCACAGGAATGAAAAACCTCGCCCACGACAAACAGGCAATGATGTACATTAATGGAATGTTGTGTTTTAGATGCAGCATGTTTGATTTTAATAATGTCAATATTTAAATTATTACCTAATTCATGGTTCCAACACAACTCCATGTATTCGTTCAAAGTGCTTGACGTTTTTTGTTTTAAGCTTAAATCCTTCTGCTGTTGCAATCGAAGCCATAAATAAATCGCGGATTTCGACAGTGTTTCCTTCTCTTTGTAACTTTGCGAATGTTTCTCCAGCATGACGGGCTGATGCTTTTGAGAAATTCAGCAACATAAGTCTTTGAAGAAGAGTTTCTGCAGCATGCATATTTACTTCACGTGCAACTGATCTGAATGCGCCGTAATAGAGTTCAAAAGCATTTATGTATGTTGTTGCAATGATAGATTTATTTTCAACAGCTTTGAGCCAGTCGACACTATCTGTTTTATTTCTAAGCACATCAACAAGAACATTCGTGTCTAAGCAAATTCTATCTGCCATTTTTTCCACGCTCGTTTAAGTTCCTGTTCTATTTTTTCTGATTCCTGCTCTGACATTTTCCATGCGCCTGCAAGTTCGCTTATTTTTACTGTTTTAAGTGACATAGTGGTATGGTAGAAGAAGTTGTGTATAAACTTTTGCATAAAATAATTAAAGGTTTGATGATTAAATTTGTATAACAATGAAACTCTTAATCTTCCTTCACGGCACCACATAATGCACAAGAATGCAATAGGACATACAAGAGAAGAGAGAAGCAGACAGGTCATTGAAGGAGACGAATCAATTAAAGATTATGCTTCTTACGTTCCTATCGGCAATGCTGTTGGAAAATTGCAAGGATGGAAGAAGTAGGGCGCTGAAATTTTGTATCTGAGTTCACATAAAAATGCTAAAGAAGTTGAGAAAGATAAGTTTGTCCTGAAAAAATTTGGCTTTCCTGACGGGCAAGTCTTTTTCCGCCAAAAAGGAGAGCAATACAAAGATATTGCTGAAAGAATTGTACCGAATATTTTGATTGAAGATGATTGTGAAAGCATTGGCGGAAAAAAAGAGATGACTATTACTTATGTCAAACTTGATTTGAAAAAGAAGATAAAGTCAATTGTCGTGAAAGAGTTCGCTGGAATTGACAATCTTCCTGACAGAATTTTTTATTTGTTGAAATAATCTTTTACTGTTCATCTTTATGGTATCTTGAGCTCTGCCAAGAATTCTTCAGTAGACATTGACTTGAAATTGCCCTTGTCATACTCTTTCCACGCTTCTTCTGTCCTGTGTGCAAATAGATATTTTTCTATAATATTGTAAATATCTTTGTCGTTCATATTCTTCAATTTGAACTATAGGTTTAAAATGTTTGCCATATTCCACTTGTCAATGCAAGCAGAAACGATATGCATTCCAAAGGAAGAATTTGTGCTTTTGAAGAAAAAAGAAGCAATTGCAGATGATTTGGTGCTGCAACTTTTCGTTCTATCAAAATCATGCTTCGATTAAAGAATCAAATAAGACTTTGAACGAGGAAACACAACACTGGTGGAAAATGCGAAGTTATTTTACATTTGCAAATCAGTAAACTATTTTAAGGGAGATGCGTTTTATCCTGCTATGCCTAAACTGGTGATGATTAGGGGTCCAGCTGGATCTGGGAAAAGCACGTGTGCCAAAATTCTTCAGAAAAAACTAGGAATGAATACTGCTTTAATTGAAATGGATTATCTTTATTACCACATTCTTCAAAATGACGTTAATCATAAAATGGTTTTTGATTGCATGGTAAGAATGGCAGATATTTTTCTTAAAAATGGCTACACTGTGATACTTGAAGGAGTCTTTACTGTTCCATACAACAAGAAAACGCAGAAACTCGAGCACGATAAACTATACGTACTTGCAAAAAAACACAATGTGGATTTAAAAATATTTTTCTTAGACGTGTCGTTGGAGCGCGCAATAAAGCGGGATATCAAACGACATGGCAAAAAAAGATTACGCGCTGCATACATTCAAAAATTAAACGAAAAAACACACGCGAGAAGACATGAACACGATATTGAAATTAACACGTCCAAATTATCGTCTTCACAAGTTGTCAACAAAATGCTTCAATTCCTCTGACAGTCCAGAAAACCCCTACTTTTTGCTACGATGTTTATTATTGGTTTGAAGCTTAAAGATATTTTTAACTAACTACAACCGCCGGCTTTCCCGGCAGTGCTTGTTTTGCTTTCATTTCCTTGCTTTCCTGCTCTTTCACAACTTCTATTTCGCAGCCAAAATTCGCTTTCAAGAAAGCAGTGCTGTCTTTCAGGAACTGGTATTCTACTTCCTGATGCAGAACTGTTGCAGGCAGTTTCCCATGGTCTTTTGCAATTCGTTGTATAATTGCAGCTGTTTCTGCGCCATGTTCTTTCAATGACACATCCTGCATTGCTATTTTGATTAGTTCACCTGCGTTTCTTGTTGTTTTTATTTTGTCTTTGACTAACGTAAAAAGCTTGCTTTTCCAGTCAGCAGCTACAATAATATTGATTTTTACAGGCTTTTCTATTTTTGACAAACTGACGACTGTGCTGATGTCGTCAACAATCCCTGCAATGCCATCTTCAATTGCATCTAATTCTGGTTTTATTGCCGCTTCATCAAATACTGGCCAGTTTTCTGTGCTTGCAAGCATTTGTTTTTGTAACTTCATCCAGATTTCTTCACAAATGTGCGGAACAAATGGAACAAGCATTTTTGTCTGCGTCTCTATGAATTGTTTGACTATTTCAGCATTCAAAATGTTTCCTCTACGGCGAGCATACCATTTGAAGTATCTTTGCAAATCAAAATACCCTCGTTGCAATGCAGTTCTGAAAAGTGTTTTGTCCATTGAACAGGTCATGTCTCTTGTGCACGCATTTATTTTTGAAACAAACCATGCATCAATGTCTGTTTTTGTGCTATCACCTTCACCGTAATTATCAACTGCAAAAGTGTACCACTGAATTAATTTCTGACTGTTGCTTGCAGCCACATCATCATCCCAATCAGCATCATCAAGTTCTTCAGCATTTGTAAGAATACTCATCCTAACAACATCAGGACCCCACAATTTGATAAGGTCACGCATGAAACGCACGTTCCCCTTGGATTTTGACATCTTCATTTTTTGAAGCGTCACATAACCATTAACGCCAATTCCTACAGGCCAGTGTTTTTCAGCAAAAATTGCAGTATGATTAAACAAGTAAAATGACAAATGGTTTTGCACAAGATCTTTACCACTGTTTCGGAAATCCACAGGATACCAATAATTAAATTCCTGTTTCATCTGCTCTACAAGATTATGGTCTGCTTTTATTTTATCAATAGTACCCTGCCCAAGCAGTATGTAATCAAAAAATGCCTCATTCAGCTGTGATACAGGAATATTTTTCAAATGGTGTGCTATTGTATAATATGCGTTGTAGATTGTGCTGTCTGACAGACTTTCAATCACCCATTCTTTGTCAAGTGGAAGTTTTGTTCCAAGCCCAAGCTGGCGGGCGCAAGCCCAGTCTTTAAGCCAGTCAATAACGTGCATGAATTGTGTGCGAACTTTCTCAGGATAAAGTTTGCAGTTGGCGAGCGCCTTGTGAGTTTTTTCCTTCCACTGCAAATTACCGTATGCAAGAAACCACTGATTATCAACAATTTTCACATGACAACGCGTCCTGCACCTGCACACAACAGGATTAAGCAACTCATAAAATTTAACCGCATGTTTTGCATCAACTAAATCACTAATTATTTTCTGCTTTACATTCTGAACGCTCAACCCTTGGTATTTTCCAGTGATTGGAAGCAATACTCCCGTATGAAATTCTTTGGAATAAACTTCTCGTGTTGCCTCTTCAAGTCTTGCATCATTCTGGTCCTTGATGTTGTACTTCTTGCACGCTTCTGCTGCAGGAATCTCTCCAAACCCTTCTACTTTTATTAAAGAAATGGGTACAATATTTCTTGCAGCAGAATCCTGTTTTTTGTAATCTTCAAGCGCAGCAAAATCTGCAGGCGCATGAGCAGGAACACTCATCACCACACCAGTGCCAGTGTGTGCAGTTACAAATACTGCCGGAAAAACAGGAATTGCAGTATTTGTCAATGGATTGTGCACGTGTTTTCTCAGAATTTCTTCACCTTTATGTTTTTCAACAATCTGCACTTTATGCTTTTGAGCTTCAAGTTTTGGCACAGCTTCTTCTGCAACAATCCACGTTTCGCCATCAACCAATGCTTTTACGTATGTCAGGTTTGGATTAATCCAGAGATTTGTAACACCAAAAACTGTTTCAGGCCTTGTTGTAGTGCAGGGAAAAATAACATCATCTGCCTTGAACTTAATAATTGTCAATTCTTCAGGAACTTCACCTTCTCCTTCTGAGCGTGCATGGTCGCCAACAGCCATGTTGTCTTTATGGCACCAAACAACAGGATGACTTCCTTTTGTCAAATAACCTGCCTTGTGAAGCTTTCTAAACTGCCACTGGATGAATTTAGAATAACGAGGATTAAGCTCTGTTGTGAAAAAACTCCTGCGCCAGTCAACTGACAACCCAAAAGTATTAATGTCTTTTCTTGCTGCTTTGACAAAAGTCTTTATTATATTTTTAGGGTCGCAAAATCTGGCAATTTCTTCATCCTTAAAACCCATGTCCTTGTAAATGCTTAGCTGCTTTTCATCTTTCTCGGCAACAAGCTTTGCCGCTGATTCTATTGGCGTGCCAGTTGCATGAAATGCAAATGGAAACAAAACATTAAAGCCACGCATACGCTTATACCTTGCAAATGCTTCAGGTCTCATGTCTGTATAGGTATGTCCTATGTGCATGTATCCATTGACATATGGATATGGCACTGTGATGAAGAATTTGGGTTTATCCAAAGGATCTGCTTCAAAGAGTTTTCTCTCAGCCCAAACCTTCTGCCAGCGCTTGGCTATTGCTTTTAGATTTAATTTCATGTAAAGAATAATTTATGGGAAGTTTATAAATGTGACTTTACTTTGTTTGTTCAAGCAACTGTTTGATTATTTCTTTGCCGCATGCATTCCAAAAATCAAGTATTTCCTTTACCTGCGCAACTGAAACCCTCATTCCTCTATAATTAGAGTCATTTCTTATTTTTCTGAACCTGTCGAGAAAATTTAGTCTGATTTTTTCATTTATGTTGAGGTCTTTGAGACTTTCGAGGCTCGTCTGATGATCCGCAGGCTCATACCCTGTGAGCCACCACCAGGCATCACCTAGTTGTCTGATTGGTTCGTATATTCCTCTGAAAATAAGATTTGCTGTTTCTTCAGTTAACTGAATTTTTTTTGCGGCAGTGGCATCTATTTCTGCAGATATAATCAATGATTTTATTCTTTCCGTATCTTTTTGGCGTATTCTCAAAACGCCCTGTTTGATTAACAATTCTATTACTTCTTTTTTCATGGCTTTACCTCAACAAAACCACTCAAAACTATCCCATTTGCGATATTGTTGAATACATTTATGTCTATGCGCGTTCTGTTGAAAAGATGAATTTGTATTTTTCTGCCAATCAATTTTTCAAACTCGGCTAGTTCTCTGAGCCCAGTAGTTGTGTATTCGACTGATTCATCTGTTTCGATTGCAATATCTATGTCAGATCCGGTAACATCTTCACCTTTTCTAAAGCTGCCAAACAGCACTATTGCTTTTGGATTTTTGAAATAATCGTTCAAAAATTCTATAATGCTGCTTTGATACACAAAGTTCAGGTTATATACTATTTTGCTTCTTATGAAATACCAACTTCGCTGATTTGCCTTTATTCTCCATATTTTTGCAAGTTTGGTTATCTGAATTAAATCCGCTCCGTATAATTTTTTCAAGATCATTCCTATGTTCGCTTTAGCAACTCCTGCCACTTTTGCGACATCGCTTAAACTGAATTCTTTATCAGGAAATCTGAAAAACACCTGCAATACCTTCTGCACAGCGGTTTCAAAATAAAACTTAAAGTATTTTTTTCGAACAATCAGTTTCATTATAGAACATACGTTATATTGTAGAACTATTTAAAGCTTTTCTATATTCCAGAACAACCAAATGTTTTTAAAAACATTTGACATAACAAATAATATGGTGGGCAGCAGCATAGAGAATACTGAATGTTCAATGATTGCAACATTTTATTCATTATTTGTTGTCGATAAAGTCTTGTCTTCAAAAAACTATACTGTGCTTGTTAACGCATGTAAAAAGTATTGGAAACCGGCAATCTTTGTATCATTTTCAGAAGCGGTTGGCTTGATAAATCACATTCCTCAACCATCATGGGCGCAAATACCTGTTGAAACATCAACTGACATTCAAGCACTTTTGGAAGGCCCTTTACACACGCATCCAGTTTACTCCTCATTAGCTTCCAAATACGGTACAGAATTAGATTATACTACCCCCACAGTTGATCTTGATGGACTCAGCAAAGACATGTATAACGTATTTTGTTCTGCTGCTTTAAAGCCAGAAAAAGAATCACGTCAGGTCCTTAATGAAACTAAACAAAAATTGGAAGGACTATTGGAAGACCTTTATTTTTGGGACCAGTGCTTAAACTGAAATCTATTTTTTACTACAATAATGTTTATAACCTATTCTGTAACTCCAATACACGTGGCAGACATTGGTTACAGTGATTCTCACCGTGTTTGTTGTACGAGAATTGCAGCAAATTATGTTTTGTTCATTCTTGGAAAAATACTGGATGCAAAATCCAAAAACTATGCTGACTTAATTACCGAGTGCGCACGGCA
>JACQIC010000023.1 GCA_016198725.1 Candidatus Aenigmatarchaeota archaeon
AAGTTATATATAGTAATTTAATCTTTATGGATTAAAAAATGGGGTGGAAGTATACCAGTCAATTAGTTGTTTTGTTTCTATTAGTTGTTCCTTTTAGCACAGCTATTAATCTCAACCAGTATCCTGCGCCGTTTGTTGTTGACGGAATGTTGGCAAGTAATTTTGCAATTGTCGTTGGCGATGAAGCAGCCGCCACAGATGTTGCAGGAGCAATTGATGTTAGCATGCAATTGCAAAGATTGCTGCAGCAGTCGCAAGCGCAAAAGGAAGCAGAACTTGAAGCAGAAAGAGCGCAGAGAAAAACTATTGCTGCAGAGGCAGGAACAGTTTCTATGAGCAGCACTTCTGATTTGCTTGAACTTGATGAATCTTTAGGCAGTGTGAGAGAAGCACTCACGGAAGCTGACCTTGACATTCTCAAAGGCGGACAAATCCAGACAGGCAAAGGAAGAACAGAATACAACCAATACTTCAGGTTTTCACAAACAGTTGGCAAAGTAGTTTTTGGAGAAGATGAAAAAGACAAAATAGGAGACTATCTTAGCTGGGATGATGGAGATCATCTTTTCACTTGGGAACTTGAATTTGAGCAGGGGCTTGAAAGCGAACTTTCAGGCAATGATTTGGAAGACTTGGAAGATGAGGATATTTTTATTCTTGGCTCACCATACGTGATTGCAAATACTGACTTTCAGGAAAGCACAGGACGGCTTAGACTTACTTTGCTCGGAGGAGGCGTTTCAACTTATTTGAGCGAAAACGAAAAAGAAATTTTTACAATTGACGGCAAAGATTATCTTGTTGAGGTTGTTATTATATCTGAAAATTCCGACTCAATCAAGCTAAGAGTCAACGGGCAACTAACACCTGAGATGAGAAGAGGAGAAACTGAAGTTATTGATGGTGTGCAGTTGGGAATTCAGGAAATAACAGGCACTGCAAAAGAAGGACAAAAAAGCATTGTGCAGTTCACGATGGGCGCGCAAAAGCTTGAACTTGAAGACAGAAATGCTTTAGATAACAACCCAAGCACAGCTTCAGTAAGAGTCAATGGCGAAGTTATTGAAGATTCTGACTTGAAAATTAATGCTGTTGTGAAAGTATCTGGAAACAGAGTTGCAGTTAACAGAATAACTTATCGCTTGTTTGCAGACGCGGTGTTGGGAGATATTTTCATTCCATCAGGCACAGGATTACGTGAACAGCTTGAAGAACCAGAAGGAATGCTTTCACCATTTTGGAATATTGTTTACAATGGATTAACTCAGGTTAAAACCGCTCCTGTTGTTTACAAACCATCCGGGGACAAAGAGTATGACTTGCAGTTTGCAAATCAAGAAGGCATAACTTACAGATTTCCACTTGTGACAAATGAAGATGGCGACGGCAAACTCAAATATGGAGATGATGATGATGACTTGTGGTTCATTGAAAGCAACAGCGACACAACATTCTACGGCACAAGAGGAGATTATTTTGTGCTTTCAAACTGCGCAGGAGACGACAACACTTGTTTTACACACATCTTGAAATACAGCAGTGCAGATACTAGCGCTTCCAACACAATAACTCTTGGCTTCGATGACCTTGGAACTGGAAGAAAAGATGTCATACTTTCAAATGACACAAATTCTTTCAGCGGAGAACTCGTAGTTGGAGGCGTGAGCTATAAAATTTTTGCAGACACTGTTTTTAATTCCCCTCCAAACATATCCATAGACTTAAACGGAGATGGCAGTGTTTCAGGCGATGAAGCGGTTATCGGCATTCAGGGAGAAGGAATGATTGATTTAGGTTCTGTAAACACAAATACTCCGAATACTGAAGGTGTTCAAGCAATAATTAATGGAAATGCAGATACAACCCTCACAACACTGAAAAAAGAATTTGATGACGCATCAGCCAATGAAGTCATCGCAATTACAATCGAACCAAGAAGCAATAATCATGCCGGAATCACAAGCCTTTCTGCAACTTCTGGAACATTATTTGGGCCATTCAAACACGGCGAAACAGAACGCGCAATGAGCAAGTATGGCATAGCATTTGATTTCAAAAACCCAAGCGGTGACAGTGCAGAAAAATTAACAATTGATTACCCGTTCTCGCAAAGAGGCGCAGATGTCCGCATCATAACCAAAACCTCACCAATACTTATCCTCGAGCCTGAAAAAGAAGAAATTGCGCAAACAACAGGAATCGTTGCAAGGCTTGCAAGCGAAATAAACAACATACTAAATTACAACGCCATACTTGTAGGAGGACCATGCGCTAACAAGCATGCTGCTTTCCTCATGGGAAACCCGAGCCCTTGCTGGGAAACAGTACCATTAGGCGGCGCGATAATTCAAAGCATTGTTCATCCGAATAACAACCACGCAATGATCATTGCCGGCAGAGAAGCAAAAGACACAAGAAAAGCAACAACCGCCATTGCAAGAGGATTTCTTTCAGGCGTACCAAGCGACAAAGCATTTGTTTACGGAAATGGAGAAATAAAAGTGAGGATCGGGTAAGGTTTAAATTCATCTGACATTACAAAACCACATGACACTTATTGATGAAATCATAAATGATTCAAAAGTAATGCCCTATGTTTCTTCTTTGCAGTCATACCATCCTGAAACTTACTATCATTGCTTAAGAGTTGCAGAGTTAGCTGTAAAACTTGGAGTAGAAAATGAATACGCTGAGAAAGATCAACGACTGTTAGGATACTCGGGCCTTTTGCACGACATTGGCAAAAAATGCATCGACAAAACAGTGCTGGATAAACCATCTGCGCTTAATCCTGAAGAAAGGCACTTAATCACTGCACACACACGTCTTGGATACCTGCTGTTAAGTACATTTGATTCATCAGTCAGACACATCATTGTTGCACATCACGAGTTTAAAAAAAATCCATATCCGCGCAAGGGAAAAGACAGGAGAACGAGAGAACTTTTGCCGCGAACATCAACTGAGAGAAGAGCAGTTAAACCGCAAATTTCAACGCTTGCACAAATACTGGCAGCAGCAGACGTTTACGATGCGCTAGCAAATGCAAGAGCATACAAGCCAGCACTTGAAAAAGAAAAGATAGAAAAAATCATGAAACAACAATATGCTGGCAATCAAAAATATGTTGAGCAGGTACTGGCGATTGCTGTCAGATAAACCCAATACTTTTCAACAGTGTTGTTTGGTTTTCTTTATTAAGCTTTTCTTTGAAATTCTTCCAGTGGGTATATTCTGCATCTCCTGCTTGTGCTTGTTCGTATACTTCTCTTTTCAAACCTTTATCAACTTTCAAGTAATATTTTGATTTTTCATACCACTGCTTCTCTTTTTGAAAATGTTTTTGAGGCGACTCCTCGCAATAGCCACAAATGTCTGGGCACTTTTCATTTTTTCTTACAACCTGATTAGGAAAAGAGCCTGAACTTGTTATGAAAAAATCATATTCTGCTGTTGGTGGGAATTGAATGTGGATAGTTTCTTTACGAAGAATTCTATTAGGATCCATGAATGGTGATTCATTATAGTTATTGTCATCTGCATATATTGCAGGGTCGCTCCAGTTGCAATTGGTTGTAAGCAGTTTCTTGTTACGTATTTTGTATGCTTGTCCTGAAGGCGCAAAGATTTCTTTTGGTGCACGGTACATTACAAGAATAGGAATGAGCGGCAATGCTAAACAGCCAAGGTTAACTCCAGGAGTTATCCAAAAATCAGTCTCTTTTAACAAACTCATGTACTTACACTGGACCATGTCAAGACGCTTGATAATTTCAGAATATGATTTTATCATCCTGTCATCGATGTCCTTAACTTTTTTCACGCACAGTTTCGGTTGGCCAGCAATGGCCTTCTGCATTTCCTCTGAAAAGGTACAAACCAGAGGAGAAAGCCTGCCATTACCCCATTCCCACTCTTCAGGAATGAGTCTCGGCTTGATGACTGAATCACCTATGAGAAGTGCATTTTCGAGTTGATAGCTAATTTCTGCTTCATGTCGTCGTCCGCTCTCTTCACGCACAATCTTTTCAAACTGTGTGCGCGTGTGCTTCTCATAAGCAACAGCATATCCGTTATTGAGCTCAACAATAATTCTGTTCTCATCAAATCTTTTCACTTCAGTTACCATTTGTTCGAGTTCCATTTTGTTCACCTTGTCAGCACGATTCAGCATCATTGACAGCAAAGAAGCCACTGTACGCATTACAGGAGAAGAAAAATACATTGCTTTGTGGTTAAGAAACAAGTCATTTGCGCAGAATGTAAAGAAATATTTCACAATACTTTGGAAAAAAGCAAGAAAAGTATAATTTACACGATTTCTTCAATAGAATTTCCTTTTGTTACAACACCTTCTTTTAGCACTCGCGCATACCATCCACGCCTGCCAAGAATGGTTCTGAGAAATTCTGGGCCTTTTTCTTTTCCAATGTATGGCAAAAGATACAGATTTTTGCATGGCGTGCATGGTTTTGAAATCTGAATTTCACATTCACCAAGTCTATACTTTTTTCCCACTGCAAATTCGTTATACTGAATGCCGCTTGTTGTAACATTTTCACCCAAATCTCCTGGCTGCAGAGGCCATGTTTCTGTCGTCAGCTGTGCAATCATTTCAATAGGCATTAACAGGAGTGCATTGTCAGGATTGTCATTATTCCGCTCATACCTATACCTGTTGAAGTCTCCGGCCACGCCTCTTATAGTGATGAGTGCGCTGTCTATTGCACGTTTTGGCAATCCATGCTCACCAGAGACTTCTGGCTTGATGTTTATCTGATAAATTTTTCCTTGCACGAAAACTGAAGAGCACGGTTTGTTCTTAAATCTTGTGCACTGCAAAGAAATGTTGTATCACTGTAAAGAAATGAAGCATATAAATTATTTCTTTTTGCAGAGGACAGGTTAAGGCATGCACTCTTTGTAAGTGGTGTCGCAATCAAATTCATACTTTCAATGATATATTTTTGGTTAGAACAATGCTTATATATCCAAATGCCAATCATTTTTTTAGTGTGGTATTGAAAAGGAGGGTTTATGCAAACTACAAGTCTCATAACAAAAATCGTGAAACGTGACGGCAGAATAGTTGATTTTGATACTGAAAAAATCACAAACGCAATCTTCAGCGCAGCACAAAGCGTCGGGGGCAATGACCGCGCGCTTGCGGAATCACTCACGCAAAAAGTACTTCACTATCTGACTTCAAAATACACCGGCACAAATCCGACTGTCGAAGAAGTTCAGGATGCTGTGGAAAAAATACTTGTTGAAAATGGACATGCGAAAACAGTAAAAGCATACATACTTTACAGGGAAGAACACAAAAAAATACGGGAAAGCAGACAGGCGGTGCTTGAAGGCAAACCGACCACTCTTAAAGTCTCAACAAACTCACTCACAGTGCTAAAAGAACGCTATCTCAAGAGAGACCCGCAAGGAAACATTATCGAAACACCAGAACAAATGTGCAGGAGAATTGCGCACAACCTTGCACAAGCTGAAAAATTATACGGACAAGATGCTGAAAAAACAGAAGAAAAATTTTACAACCTGCTTTCAAACATGGAGTTCCTGCCAAATTCTCCAACCATCATGAATGCAGGAAACGTGCTTCAACAACTCTCTGCATGCTTTGTCATACCTGTAGAAGACAGCATGGCAGGAATATTTGATGCAGTCAAATGGGCGGCGCTAATACACCAAACGGGCGGAGGCACAGGATTTGCATTCAGCAGATTACGCCCAAAAAACGACGTTGTCAGATCAACAAGCGGCGTAAGCTCAGGGCCAATATCTTTTATGAAAGTTTTTGACTCTGCAACAGAAGCGATCAAGCAGGGAGGCAAACGAAGAGGGGCAAACATGGGAATCCTCCGAGTGGACCATCCAGACATACTTGACTTCATCACGATGAAAGAAGACAACAAAACACTTCAAAACTTTAACATATCAGTTGCGGCAACCGACAGGTTCATGGAAGCGCTTGAGAAAAACGAAGAATACGAACTCATCAATCCACGGCACGGAGAAGTCATAAAGAAAATCTCTGCCAGACACGTCTGGGACTTAATCATTCTTGAAGCGTGGAAAACAGGCGACCCTGGCGTAGTATTCATTGACAGAATCAACAATAGCAGAGCAAACCCGACACCATTCCTCGGACAAATAGAAAGCACCAACCCCTGCGGGGAACAACCGCTCCTGCCATTTGAGGCGTGCAACCTTGGAAGCGTAAACCTCGCCAAATTCCACAAAGACGGAGACGTTAACTGGGAAGGATTGAAAGAGTGCGTGCACGAAAGCATACAATTCCTCGACAATGTAATAGACATGAACAGGTACCCACTTCCACAAATCGAGCACATCTGCAAAACCAACAGACGAATTGGACTGGGACTCATGGGCTTTGCAGACTTGCTATTCCACCTAAAAATAAGGTATGACAGCGAAGACGGAGTCAATTGCGGAAGAAAAATAATGCAGTTCATATCTGCAGAAGCAGACAAAGCATCAATGGAACTCGCCAAAATACGAGGTGCGTTTCCAAATTTTGACAAAAGCATCTATGCAGGCGGAACACACCTAAGAAACTGCACGCGAACAACAATCGCGCCAACAGGAACAATAAGCATGATAGCAGACTGCTCAAGCGGAATAGAACCACTGTTTGCGCTTGTCTTCCATAAAGTAGTCATGGACGGCAAAGAACTATTGTACGCCAACGACGTCTTTGAAAAAACTGCCCGCGAAAGAGGATTTTATACAGAAGAATTGATGCGGCGCATTGCCAACAAAGGAAGCATCCAAGACATTCCCGAAATACCACAAGACGTAAAAGAAGTATTCCGCGTCAGTTACGACATTTCTCCATACTGGCACGTGCGCATGCAATCAGCATTCCAAGAATTCACCGACAACGCGGTGAGCAAAACAGTCAACTTCCCCAACTTTGCCACAACCAAAGACGTGGAAGAAGTCTATCTGCTTGCGTACAAATTAGGGTGCAAAGGAGTTACTGTCTATCGTGATGGCAGCAAAAGTGTACAAGTACTAAACGTCAACTTTGACGAGAAAAAACAAAAACAACAAAAACAAGAAATCAAAGAAGCAACAAAAGAAGATTCGTGCCCAGAGTGCAAAACAAAAATGCATTTTCAAGAAGGATGCGCGATGTGTCCCAACTGCGGCTACTCAATGTGCAGTGTCGGATAATTTTCTCGAGTTCAACCGAACTTCGTTCGGTTTCACACGAGAAAATTTGGTGAAGGTGACAAATGAGTATTGCTACAAAAACAGGCGACTATGGCGAGACAAGCTTTGCAAACGGGGAACGCGTAGCGAAAGACGATGTACGCATAGAAGCTTATGGAACACTTGATGAGCTAAACTCTCTGATTGGCGTGACGCTTACACACTTGTATGATGAATATGTTCGCACCATTCTCTTAAGAGTGCAGCACGATTTGTTTACGCTCGGAGCAGAACTTGCAAGCATGTCTCCTAAAACTCAAGAGCTTAAACTACAGCTGCCAAAAATAACTCCCCAACATGTCCTTGATATCGAACACGAAATAACTGCCTTGGAAGACAAACTTCCTGTTCAAAAATCATTCATCCTGCCTAACGGCACGCCAGAATCCTGCTACCTTCACCTAACTAGAACAATTTGCAGAAAAGTTGAAAGAATTGTTGTTGGAATATCAAGAACATACCACGTCAACCAGCATGTCCTCATATACCTAAACAGGCTTTCTGACCTGCTGTACCTTCTCGCCAGATGGGCAAACAAAGAAGTTAAAGAACAACAGCCAATATACAAGTATTTCGAGAAAAAATCCTGAGTTCGCCGTTTTGCGGCCCACTAAAGGATTTTTAATCTGTCACAGGCACAAGCACAGGTTTTTTTCCATTTGCAACAGCTTCTTTTACTTTTTTGTTCTGCGCCAAATATCTTTTGAACTTGTCTTTCATCCTTTTGAAAAAACTGCCACCACCGTCATCAATAGATGTTGAAGCTGTCGAAGAAGTGGCATCTTTTTTTGTTTCTTTTTTTTGCACTTGAATTTGTGATGACTGCTCGCCAAGCCCTGATTTGTCCAACATGCTGTTAATGTCAGCTGATCTTTTCTCAAACTGATTGTTAATATCGTTCACCTTGTATTTTTTTGCCCAACCATTTGCATGATTAACTGCAAGTTCATATTTTTTATTCCAGACAGCAACTTTTTTGTTGTAATTATCTATCATTGACTTTGCGCGCTGTGCATCTGCTTCGGTTGGCTGGCAAATATCTTTAGTGTATTTTCTGTTGCAAATCTTGTTAATATCAACAATGTACACAATCATATCCGTCAGGGTATTCATTACCTTCTGAAACTCACTGCTTATAACTTTTTCCTGAAGCTCTTTTGGAGTGTAAGATTTTTTCCTGGCAGAAGTTGAAGAATACCCGTAACTTCTTCTTGTCTGAACTTGCGGCCGCCAGTCATCGCACGAAACCACTTGAAGCGTTTCAGGATCCTGACACATCTGCAAAGTTGGAGTAACATCAGGCGCTTGTGCCGCAACGATAGATGTTAATAGAATGAATGAAACTGTCCAGAAAAATTGTTTATTTATCATGTTATTTACACTCGTATTGCAACATATTTACCACTCAATTCTCATTCCAATGTAGTTGCGTTCTCTTCCTGCACTAAACTCAAGATGCATTCTCTCTTCCTGCGGCTCGTAAAACCGCACGCCAAACAACACTCCAAAATACCTTGATGGTGAATCTGACAGAAGGTCATAAATGTCGTAGGACAATCCTGCAGTGAGAAATACAAGCGACACCCACAAGTCTTCTTTACCCAAATCTGCAGCATCATTGCGCTCAAGCCCTCTTATAACATTTGAGTAGAATGCAACCTTGTTTGCCAAAGCATACCATTGAAGTGTTGGCTGGAGAACTGCAGGAACACTCCCTGTTTTTAACGCTTCTCTTGAAATAACTTGCGCAACAAGATTAATCGCAGGACCGCTCGTGTTAAACAACGACCTGTCAGTTTCTGAATACTGACTTGTATCAGCACTCGTTCTGCCATAATAAAAATTCCCATTCATCCTGCTGGGAAGAACATCAACATCAACATGTTCTGAACCAAGCGCTGCTGCAGTCAGAGCATGCCCACCTTCATGAGTTGCGACAGCACCAAAATAACCGGCAGCTGCATTAACAGGAATAAGCCCCATAACAAGCCTTTCCCTATTATCATTGCCTAAGCTCGCACAACCCATTGACGCCGCAAGAGAAATACCTGCCAACATCGCCCGTGCTTTTTTAACAATTTTTTCAAGCATTATTTGCAGTAGAACAGAATTATTTATATAGTTTACCTAACATAGTATAACTAAAGAGGTGGACTTTATGAAAAAAATTTTAACAATATTGCTAATTTTAACTTTGATAATCGGCGCCGCAGAAGCCGCGACCACAAAAACTAAAACAAACAAAAGTGAAACTAAAACAGTAAGCGTCAAGATAAGCAAGCCTGCAATGCTTTCACCGAAAATATCAGCCGCAGGATGCGCTAAAGAACAAGAGTTTCCCACTGCTGAAAAACCATGCTGCAAAGGACTCACTTTAAGAGAAGGCGCGTGCAGGCCAATGCCACGTGACACTGCACAAGGAATAACTATACCCTGCTCTGCAGAAGGAGCAGTTTCACTTTTTGGCTGTTGTGACGGGCTTGTTGAAGACATACAACACGTATGCCGGCGAGTTGGTTCGTGTGCACAAGCAGGACAGCTTGCAATAAATACTGAGTGTTGTTCTGGACTTACAAGCGTCGGAGTCCCAGCTGTTTGCATGAGTTTGGGCTGCAGCATGGAAGGACAGGCTCCTAACCTGATAGTTGGCTGTTGCGCAGGACTTATGACTGATATCGATACTGGAGTATGCAAGCCAATTCCGGAAATGCACCTACCACGCGCAAGCAACACACCTGCTGTACGCAAAACACCTGCATCTGTTGGCAAATGTTCTGAAAACGAACAGCTTGCGCGCATCGAAGCAAAGCTCGACCAACTAATGCGCGCGTTCAAAAGCAAGTAATTTCAAACCTCACCAGACAAACAACCACGAAAATAGTGACATTTATAAAGACCTCCCTGTCTATTACCCTGTAAGAAAATGGCAAAACTCCGCAAGTTTGTGGCGTACAGAAGAAAAGACAGGCTTAAACGCGCTTATACACGTTATTCAAGATACAAAAAGTACTGTTATGTTCGTGCAAGACCTGTTTGCAAGATAGCGAGATTTGATCTGGGAGAGCCAAACAAAAAATTCAAGAACAAATTTCATCTCGTAACAACATCAACACTCCAAATACGCGATAATGCAATAGAATCAGCACGTACAAGCGCTACAAGACTGCTTGAAAAAACTCTCGGCAAATCAGGATGGTACCTGCAAGTCAGAATTTACCCGCACCACATTCTGCGCGAGAACCCACTTGCATCAGGAGCAGGCGCAGACAGAATGAGCACAGGCATGGCGCACAACTACGGCAAACCAATGGGAATAGCAGCACAAGTCCATGATGGACAGCCACTGCTAACAGTCCATGTCGATAATGAAAACACTCAAGTTGCGCGGCAAGCACTCAAACGCGCATCCTACAAATTTCCCTGTTCATGTTCGATTGTGGCAGAAATAGCATAATCACATAATCATAGAGTCACAGAAATAGAGTCACAGAATATAAAAATAAAATAAAAAAAGAGGTGAAGTACATGCCGGAAAAAAAGTGTTCGACACCAAAGGTGAATGCCAAAACAGTCAAAGATGCAGAGGATGCAGTCAGAGACTTGAAAAACTGGGTTTTTGTGTTTGCCAAGGAATATGACCTTCCTGAAGAAGCAATAAAAATGCTTCACGCAAAAGTAGATGAAGTTGCGCAAAAAATAGGTGCAATCAGCTGCAAATAATGACCAAATAATACCAAAGTGCATTAATACTGGAAATTTTCTGCACTTTGGTAGTATAGCAAATCTCACAAAAATCCCTTCCAAAATTAATGAGATTTGCCATAATCATACTTTAATATTGACACCTGTCCGTTGTGCAAGAAAGTATGCGAGATATTCCCCAAATAAAATAGCGAGCATTATTTTATTAAACAAACGGTCACCCCGCATCATCAACTCAGTAAACTGCATTTTGTTTACGTGCGCTTTAAACGTGTCAATGCTGTTTCTGACAACAACTGACTCGTTTTGGTCACGAAGCACTATCAAGTGCGCTGACTTGTTAATCCCAAACTGTTCTGCATGAACAATCTCTGGAAAAAAATTTGAGCAGGCATGCAGTTTTGCAATCCTGTTTAAAGACTCTTTTACATGATTTGCAGCAGAATAAAGCTGGTGCGGCGAATATACAACAGGAGTCTTTTGCCCAATGTTTTGTGCAAGATCAAGCGCTTTTTGTTTGACAACAGACTGTGACAATGCAAAACTCGTGTTTGTTATGTCTTCAATTGTGACACTTGTCAAACCATTGTTAATAAGAACTGAAACTGCCGGAACAAGCATATAACCAAGTGTTAAGTATTCAAAATGATTTGGCGGCAGCTTGAATAATGTAACATTGTTTTCTTCAGCAAGCCTGATAAGTTTCCCGCCAGACGTAATAATTATCAATTTTGCACGTTTTTGAAGACATGATTGCGCGCACTGTATTATTTCCTGATGCGTTCCCGAATATGAAATGCAAAAAACAAGCGTGTTCCTGTCAACAAACTGCGGCAACTGGTCGCTTTTGTTAACAACAACAGGCACAGCGCTTCCAAGATTTGCAATAATATCCCCAACACTACCTGCCTGCCCCATGCCGCACACAACAACCGCATCAGGTTTCTGCGACAGCCTGATTTCTCTTGACAACGAAAGCGCATCTTTCAACTGCACTCCAAACCCTTCAATAAGCTGCAGATAGTCCATGTATTCGTGTGACAACAGAGTGTTTTTAAGTTTTTATGTAGTGAAGTACTTGTTTGCAGCCTAATACCTGACAAAGTATTTTAACATTGCAAAACCCGCTTCTTCAGCAGTCCTGCCAAAAGTTACAACGCCATCCTGATGGCCACCCATACAGAAAATTCTTTTGTCAAACACATCTGTTTCAGAAAACAGCCGAAAAACTTCTCGAGTCATCTCAACAGTACCATACTCAACAGCAGGGCTTGTTGCAGGAATACCAAACAATTCAGCCATATGCCAAATGTGCGGACAATGCGCGTGAAAAACAAACCTCAACGAATTATCAATATCATACAACACCCCATGAGTCATTGATTCAGAAGAAGGCGCAACAGGGCCTTCAGCAACAACAAAATTCCTATCAGGATAACACTCAACAACAACTGAAAAATGTTCACTCGCAACAACTTCCAAACCACTAGTCTGACTGCCTGAAATTAAAAAACGCCTTTTATTCACAGGACAATCATAAGGAGAAAGCCGCTGGCTCAAATTACCATACGCCGCACCACCATAAAGCTGAGAATTTCGACCAATCAGTCCATTACGGTAAAAAACACTGCGCCAAAAAAGTAAAACATCAGACACAACCACTGAATCTTTCTTTGTAAAACACTGCACGAATTTGATAATGCCTTCCTGCATGCTGAACAAAATAAATACAAACTATATAAAACCACACGCGCCGGATGATAGGTGAATAGTGATTGAAGTATTAATTTGTTGCGCTTTTCAATCATTATTTTGATAATAAGTCTTTAACAGTATCAATTGCTTCTTTGCATAATTCTTTGACCTTTGTAAGTTCTTCTGATTCCGCTTTCACGTTTATACCGTATTGCAATATTTCACGAAGTTCTATTACATTTGACTCGCGCCTTTCCAATTCATCATACTGCTTCAAAGCATCAAGAAATTTTCTGTCAAAAACTATCTTGTTTTGTTCAATAAGGTAATCGACTGCTGCCAGAGTGCATTCCTAATTGCGAGACTCATAATCATACTTAGCAAGCAAAGCCAGCAAGCAATGATAAATACAATAGAATCCTGCACTAATGCTCCAGTCAGTAAAACCTCCACGTTCTAGATAAAATAATGCCTTGAAATTATGCTCTGCTTTTGCCAGATGCTGAAATGCAAGCTCACGTTGTGGCAACATTTCCACAAGACCGCGGTGTTTCTGTTTTTCTGCTAATTCTTTTTTAGCTTTATTCATGCACCATTTTACTTTGTTAGCTGCGTGGGACATGTCAAAAACCACCATTTATGCATATAATAATGTGGTGGTTTTTGAGCACACTCGGAATTCCATGCAAATTTTTATTCAGACCATGGAATTCCGATGTTTGCAAGCACCTCCGCAATAAGCTCATGACCCTTCAAAAC
>JACQIC010000009.1 GCA_016198725.1 Candidatus Aenigmatarchaeota archaeon
AGCGACCCCTAAAGTCTCAGTAGCGCAAAAACTTGCTCACTGCGGTTCGCACCACGTTGCACTTCCCTACGCAGGTAAGTTATTTGATAAGATAATGTTACTCTCGCCTGCTTCGGTCAGGTCACTTAACAGCGATTTAACGGCTCACTCCTTGCAGTCGTTCGACCCAAATCGTTTAATGTTCTGCGGAACTTAAACGACTTCGTTAAATCGCATATGTTAAACTCAATTTTTCCAGCACTTTAGAATGTAAACTCTCGTCTTTCACTCGATAATCATTGACGAAGGAAGAAAATCAATCATAAACGTCCTTTCGATGATCAAAACAATTGATAACAATCTTATCCCGCTCTAAACGATAAATGATTCTGAATGGAGGAGCTCTGACACTACGATGATTTTTCCATTCATACTTTAGTGGCTTTCCAGCTTCGGGCATCTCGCCAAGCTTTTGGAGTTGTTTGATAATCCTCAATCGTGTCGTTTTATCTTTAATCTTCTGAAAATCCCTCTTAAATTCTTCAGAGAAGATTATTTCCATTATCTCAACTCATCAAAAGATCATCAATTTCTTCAGCAGCCATAGACGTATCTGCTTTAGTAAATTTTCCAGCTTTGATTTGCTTTTCGCTTTGTTCTATCATTTCTAACAAATGCATGTCTCTTGCCAATGCTTCCTTTCTTAACACTTTCAACAAAATATTTCCTCCTTCATTAAAAACTAGAAATTTTGTTGATGGTCTTATACCAGCATCTTTTCTAATCTCGGCAGGAATTACCACTTGTCCATTTTCAGATAATTTTGTGATTGAAACTTCCATTTTTATCACCACCTACAATTTATTTTAATATTAAAATTTGTTGTATATTTAAGCTTTTCGGTCACTTTTAGCTTATTCTTCACTTTCTGACCAAATCTCTTCAAAGAAACGCTATTCCGAAACAGCATTTGCGAGAAGCACTTCAAGGGCTTAACCATTACCGAAAATCGTGACATTTATAAACACAAAACACTAAGAAATTCCTGAATGAGCGGACAAAGTCAGCGAATTTGGAATTTCACTTGAAAACCCTTATCGGACTTACTGAAGAAGTAAAAATCATTGGAGCGCATGCAAAAAGAGTTGTTGCACGGATAGATACCGGCGCAACAAGGTCAAGCATAGACATTGGTCTTGCAAAAGAGCTGGGAATCGGTCCTTTAATCAGAACTGTGAAAGTGAAAAGCGCAACTGGAAGCTCTGTCCGCGACGTGGTCAAAGCAAAAATAATTATTGCAGAAAGAAAAATAAATGCGTCATTTAACCTTGCAGACCGGCGCCACATGAAATATCGCGTCCTGGTCGGGCAGAACATTCTGAAAAGAGGTTTTTTAATAGACACAACAAAATAAAAACAAAAGACAATGAACGCGGCAATTATTTCAATGGGAAGTATTTCTTCTGAACGCACTGTTGAAGAGATGAAGAAAGTTTTTGACAGCGTAGATCACCTGAATATTGTTGACTTGGAAGTTTCAATGCTTGGCACAAGTGAAGAAATACTGTATGGAGGCAAACCTTTGAAACAGTATGACTGCATTTATGCCAAAGGTTCCGGAAGATTTGCCAACCTGCTAAGAGCAGTAACAACGGTTCTTGGACCGGAATGCTACACGCCAATCAGGCCAGGTGCGTTTACGATAGGGCATGACAAACTCCTTGCTCATTTAAAATTTCAAGTGGCAAAAGTTCCAATGCCAAGAACATGGGTTGTGTCAACTGCTGAAGCGGCAAAAAAAATCCTGAAAAAAGCACCTTATCCTGTAGTGATGAAAGTGCCTTCAGGCACCCACGGAAAAGGAGTGATGCTTGCAGAAAGTTATGAAAGCGCCTCAAGCATGGTTGATGCTCTTGCACTGCTTCGCCAGCCGTTTTTGATACAGGAATACGTTGAAACCGGAGGAACCGACATCCGCGCATTTGTGCTCGGAGACAGTGTTGTGGCAGCCATGAAACGTGTTGCTTTGCCTGATGAAAAGAGAGCCAACCTTCATGCAGGCGGAGCAGGCAGAAGAACTGAGCTTGACGACCGCACAGAACACATTGCTGTTCAGGCAGCCAAAGCTGTTGGGGCAGAAATTTGCGGAGTGGACATCCTGCAAGGTCCAAAAGGTCCTGTTGTTATCGAAGTTAATTTATCTCCAGGCATTCAGGGCATTTCAAAAGCAACAGGCATTAACGTGGGCGAAAAAATAGCCAAGTTTTTGTTTGAAAGAACAAAGGAAACTCTTGCCGAACGCAAAGGCGAAGCAATGAAAGAACTTGTTAGCGAAGCCAAGCAGATTATAACAAAACTTGACTTTCGCAACGAAAGAATTTTACTACCCGGAATCATAACAAAACTGACTAAATTCTCAGAACAAGAAGATGTAGTAATGGAAGCAAATAAAGGACAATTGAAAATTAAAAACTTTCTCGAGTTCGCTCGCTAACGCTCGCTCACACGAGAAAGTTCTGCAGTGAATAAACTATCTACTCTTCAGCACAGCACGCAAATGCTTTTTTCAGCGCTTCTTTTATTTTCTCCTTGTCCAGTTTTTTCCGCAGTTCGTCAAGTATCATGGTGATGCTCCAAAATATCCTGGATGCATTACGAGAAGCATTGCAATGAATGAAACAAAAATAGCTGCCGCGTAAAGCAATGAGTTCAGTGACATTGTGCGCCCTCCTTGTTTTTGCCTTCCTTTTCTTTATGAGCGTGCATCATTACCAAATGCATTAGCGGGCACGCCAACAACGCCATCCAATAAATTGCAGTGCTTTTTATACCAAAACCATACACTGCAACTACGAGCGCAACAGGCACTGCAATGCACGCAAGCATTAACAGGTTGTGACGACTGCTCATTTTACCACAAGTATCCCGCAACGTAAATTATAATTGCAATAGCCACAACTGCAATAATCAAATATTCTGTTTTTATTTGTCGTCCTTGTCCGCTTTGTTTACTACAGCAATCCATTTTTTTACCTCCTTAATTCAGGATGATGACTGAGATGTTCTTCCATTGACATTCCATCTGGTTTTCCGGCACTGTCTCCCATCATGTTACCTGACATCATTCCACTCATCATGTTACCTGACATCATTCCACTCATCATGTTTTCACAATGCGCCATCATCTCGTCCATCTTACCATCCATAGACCTCATCATCTGTTGCATGGATGACATCATTGACATCATGGAATTTTCCGTTTCTTTCCCTGTCGTTGCAGTAACTACCGCGCTTGCACCTAAAATAAGTGCTACCGTAGCAATGACAAGCGTAACGTACAGTGGTAGTTTGTTTTTCATATTTTTGCCTCCGCAGCAGGCGCTGCTTTTTCAACTTTCTCAACTTTTTTATCTGCCATTTTATCCGACACTTCCTCACCTGACTTTCCTGCCTGCATGTTTTTCAACAGCCAGAACAAGCTGTACAAGTCAAATGCGCTTTTTTCAAAATCATGAGCGGCTGCCACGTCTGTTTCAAGATATTTTGTGGCAGTTTCCATAAGACGCATTGTTGCTGAAAGCAAGTGTTTGCTTACACACCACACTTCCCCTTCAGGCTCTTTCACCAGTTGTTTTAACAACTTTATTCTGAGCTTTCTTACAGCACACAGGATGTGCAGGTATTCCTGTTTTTTGGCCTTGACTGAAGTCATTGCAAGATGCTCCTCAATGCCAATAAGGTTCATCACGGCAAAACTCATGTCTTCCTCGTGAGTGATATCTGAATTTTTTTGCTTCATAACAGACCTCCAGCAAACACTGCAGTAACAAGCAGAAGAGATGCAAGCATTATGCTTAACCCCTGATAAGGAATAATGTTCTTTCCGTTATTTGTCTGCCTGAGATACTCGTGCACTCCATGCCCAATAACAACTCCGCCTGTACCGATAAGCATTCCACTCAAAAGACGCGGCAGTCCAAACAGAATTGCGCCATTCAGCAAGTTTCCTGCCTTAAAACCAAGAATGGTGAACAGAAGGCTCAACAACACTAATGCGGCACCCTGCCAAGGCATCACTGTCCAGTTTCTGCGCTTAAACGCGTTGTTTGCCCAAAGCGCTGATGACACTGCAAAACCGCCAACCAACGCGCCAACCAACGCGTCATCAACACCATAAAACCTCGCCACGCCAACTGCCATTCCTGTTGCGGCAGTACAAAGCGGGCAATGCGCCATTACAGCAGGAATTGATGCAAAAAAAGCAAAAAAAGAAGAGACTGCTGCCAATAATTTTAATGGGTTCATCAACAACCTCCAGTATTGGCACTGCCGCCTTCAGGGTAGAAAATCTGCTTCCATTTGTCCAGCTCTGCCTGAATCTCTTCGCGGCTGTATTCCTTTGAAATCATTAATTTGGCAAGACCAAACATTGCAACATGATGGCCGCACTCACAATTGCTAGATGCCTGAAGCGTTCTAACTCCACAGCAAGGCAGGGTGATGTCAAGCCCAACTATTTTTTGTGTTTGCCCGCCATTCAGTGTTATTGAATTTGACATGGCGAGAAGCTGTTCGTATCCTGCATTATCATAAGTGATTCCGTATTCTGACTTTTCCCCACTTCCAACAAAAGGAGAGTCGTGGCCGCCGGAGCTTGGAACACCACCACAACCATCTGAGCCGCTGCTTCCTCCTGCACCTTCAGGGTGGTGGGCTTTCATCATTTCATCATATGAACTAAAGCCATCTGTTGAATGATCACCGCCATCACTGGCTCCAGCAGAACCGCTTGTTCCTGCAACAACTGCAGCAGTTGTTCCTCTTCCAGCATATATTATAGTAAATGCAAGCGCCACAAAAAGACCAAGCACAACGACAACACCGAATATCTTGTTTTTATCTCCGCCATCATTTTCATTATTCATAAGCTCCTCCACATGCAATTTGCACGCATGATAGCCTCAATAGTGAAACAACTTATAGGTATACTGGTGAAACTAGTTTCAGCTGAAGAATTTACTTGAGAATTATGACATTCGTCATTCCACGTCTTCTTCTTTCAACCAGCGCCTTGCCTTCGAGCTTGTCAAGAATTCGCGTAACTTTCACTTTTGACAAGCCAAGCTTTTCAACAAGTTCATTCTGAAATATCATGCCGTTTGACTGCGTGATAATGCCAAACGCTTTTGCTTCATCCCCGCCAAGCGCTTTTGCCACTTTGCCGGCTTTACGCAATGCCTGCTCTTCAGGAGTCTTTTTCAAAAACAATGCCAGCCCAAACAAGAAAAATGCAATGTCTGAAAACAACCCAACATATTTCGGAACTGCCAAACTGTTAATCTGCTGAAACGGGCAGATTTCTGTTTCAGCATGAACACATTCGCCTTTGTCAGTAAGCGTATGCCCTGCGAGCAGAGCTTTTTCTGCTGAACTAATATAAGCAAAACCTATTAAGAAAAAAACAACAGCGGCAACCATGACAGCGAACCCAATTGATTTAGTAGTAACCATTACGAATACTGTAATGCTTTAAATATTTAAATGTTGTGGATTGCTTGTTTATTCACTGCAAACTTCCAAGTTTCTTCCCTGACGAGAATTTGCCCGAACTCCGCGCCTGCGGCGCTGCGTTCAGGGCAAATTCCAAAATAACTACGGTGAAGGTAATAATTGTTCCACGGTAAAGCTTTGACGAAGCATACGACAACCTATGATAGCAAAACCGCAGCATTCTCTTCAAAACCGTGGCAGTACTTTGCCCCGTAGCGATCCCCAGAATTTGTCTGAATGCAGGCGCGAAGCGCCGGAATTCGACAAATTCGTAAGAAGTTGTCAAAAACCACCTGTCAAAGACAGGTGACATGCTGCGTAAGCGCCACCTATTTTCGCAGAACTGGTGGTTTTTGAGCATGCTCACGATTTTCCAGTATTTGGTTTTGCGCTAGCAAAACCACCAGTGTAAAACTGGTGGAAAATAGTGACATTTTTAAACAAGCGCCAGTGATTTACACGCATGACAGTAATGAAAGTTGAACAGGGTTATGATTTCAAAAGAATAGAAGCAGAGGTTTCCGCACACTGGCAGGTGAACAAGGATTTGATTAAACAGTCAATAATGCATAACCCAAAGCGCAAACTGTTTTCATGGCTTGAAGGACCCCCCACAGCCAATGCTCCTCCAGGACTGCACCATGTTGAAGTTCGCGTATTTAAAGACGTCATGTGCCGTTTTAAATACATGCAGGGATTCAGCGTGCCGAGAAAAGGCGGCTGGGACTGTCATGGATTGCCTGTTGAAGTTCAGGTTGAAAAAAAGCTTGGGCTGAAGTCAAAAAAAGACGTTATTGCTTTTGGCGTTGACAAGTTTAACGCGCAGTGCAAAGAGGATATTTTCAAGTTCATCAAGGACTGGAGCAGAGTCACTGAACGTTTGGCATTTTGGGTGGACTTGGAAAACCCGTACAAAACCCTTGATACTCCGTACATTGAATCAGTGTGGTGGTCGCTTAAAGAACTGCACAAAAAAGAACTGTTATACGAAGGCCACAAGGTTGTTCCATACTGCCCTCGATGCGAGACTGCCTTGTCATCGCACGAAGTCGCACTGGGATACAAGGACGTTTCTGAGCCGGCGCTCACTGTCAAATTTGCCTTGAAAGACCACCCTCACAGGAAACTGCTGGCGTGGACAACCACGCCATGGACTCTGCCAAGCAATCTCGCGCTTGCAGTAAATCCTCATGTAGCGTACGCTGTTGTAAAACATGGCGAAGAGGAGCTTGTGCTCGCAAAAGAGCTTGTGCCCAAATATTTCACAGATGCAAAAATAATCTCTGAAATTAACGGAAGCGAACTTGTTGGCAGGGAATATTCTCCATTGTTTGATTATTTTTCAAACAAGCTTCAAGGCGCGTGGAAAGTAATTCCTGCAGAATACGTCAGCGTTGAAGAAGGCACAGGCATAGTTCACCAAGCGCCTGCATTTGGAGAAGACGATTATGAAACGTGCAAGGCAAACGGCATTCCTTTTCTTCAGCCGGTATCGGCAGACGGAAAGTTCACAGAAGAAGTTCGTGATTACGCTGGCATGTTTGTCAAATCTGCAGACAAGCAGATAACAAATGATTTGGACCGAAAAGGAGCAGTGTTCAAGGTAGAGAATTACACACACAGCTACCCTTTCTGCTGGAGATGCAGTACGCCACTTTTGTATTACGCGTTAAGCACGTGGTTTGTCGCAGTCAGCAAGTTCAGGGAAAAACTTGTCGCGTCAAATGAAAAAATCGCGTGGTATCCTGAACACATCAGAGAAGGTCGTTTTGGCAACTGGCTGAGCGGCGCAAAAGATTGGGCGCTTTCAAGAAAAAGATACTGGGCAACCCCTCTGCCAATCTGGAAATGTGACGCAGGACACGTAGTCTGCGTTGGAAGCATCAAAGAATTGAAAAAACTTTCAACAGCTCCGGTTGATGAGCAAAAGATAGACTTGCACAAGCCATTTGTTGACGACATTAAACTCAAATGCGAGTGCAAAAAAGAAATGACAAGAGTGGCTGACGTAATTGACTGCTGGTATGACTCAGGCTCAGCGCCGTTTGCGCAATTTCATTACCCATTTGAAAACAAAAAAGAGTTCAAAAAAAGATTTCCATACGATTTCATCGCTGAAGCAATTGACCAGACAAGAGGATGGTTTTACACACTGCACGTTCTTGGCACGCTTCTTTTTGACAACGTGTCTTACAAGCGGTGCGCTGTCGGAGGACTGTTGTGCGACGAAAAAGGCGAAAAAATGTCAAAAAGCAAAGGCAATATTTTAAACCCTGAAGAAGTTTTCGACAAGGTGGGCGTTGACGCTGTCAGACTCCTCATGTGCTATTACCCGCTTGGAGAGCAGATTCGTTTTGGCATGGCACAGTTTAATGACGCGATCAGTCCATTCCTGAAAATTTTGTGGAACTCTTTTTATTACGCACACGAATTTTTCTCGCTGCAAAATATAGATGGCAAAACAAAAGCGCGTCTTACTGTTGAAGACAAGTGGGTTTTATCAAGACTAAATACTGTTACTGCAGGAGTCACAAAGTTTTTAGACAATGGAAAGTACAGCGATGCAGTAACATTGATTCAGCAGTTTGTAAATGGAGACCTGTCGCGGACGTATATCAAGTTTATCAGAAACCGCGCAGGCCAGCCCGATACAGCGCTTGCGTTCACGCTTCGCAAAGTGTTTGATAAAATAATCCTGCTCCTTGCCCCGTTTGCGCCCTACACCGCAGAAGCAATGTACTTAAGGCATTCGATGCCTGACTGCAGAGAAAAAAGCGTTCACTTCGCGCACTGGCCAAAAGCAGAAAAAACACTTCCAGAACTTGAACAACGCATGACAGCAGCGCGGGAAATAATTACTGCCGCACTTTCACTCCGAGAGAAAATAAAAGTTGGCGTGCGCTGGCCGCTTAAACAACTCGTAATCGAATCAGGCGAAGAAGCATCGCGCAAAGCAGCATCAGTCCTGAAAAACATAATAAAAGAGCAGTTAAACGTGAAAAAGATTATCGTGACAGACAAGCACGCTCATGTCGAAACTGAAACAGCAGGGGACTGGCAGAACGGAAAGATTTTCTTTGACACCGCATCAACGCCGGCTCTTGAACTCGAAGGCATCGTGCGCGAACTGATGAGAAATGTGCAGGAATTAAGAAAAAAATCAGGACTGCAAAAACAGGATAAAGCACTCTGCCACATTCAAACTTCAACTGACCTTTCTACATGGAAACAACACATTGCTGACAAAGTCGGCGCAAGCGAACTGACAATATCAACAGAAACCAGCGCTTTTGAAAACAAAACTGAG
>JACQIC010000017.1 GCA_016198725.1 Candidatus Aenigmatarchaeota archaeon
AGTATATCCTAAGTATATACCAAGAATAAATAGATTTTGGTGCTAGAGAATACAAGTCAAGAACTTCAGAACACTAACCAATTACCCAATAATTTTCTGTATTCGCTCGGCTTCGCCTCACTCATACGCGAAAATTTCAATCCTTCGAAGCTAAACACGTACGACACATTAAACGTGTACCAACGCAGCTCTCACAAATCCGTAAAACAATGGATTGGGTTTTTCAAGGCGGGAAGTTAATTCGTTGTGTGCCTGCGTTGCAACAAAAAAAGGATGGTCTGACAGTTCAATAAACTCAACAAGTAAACGATTTTCTGACATTCCGCTTAGTCTCATTCCACGTGCTCTTAGCTTTTCATGATATGCTGGGTTTACTTCATACCTGTGCCTGTGGCGTTCAACAGCTGTTGAAGCGCCGTACAATTGGGCAACAAGCGAACCTTCTTCGAGAACGGCCTTACATGCGCCCAACCGCATTGTGCCGCCTTTTGCACTCACTTGCTGTTGTTCAGGAAGCAAATCAATAACTGGGTGCTGCGTTTGAGGAACAACTTCTGTAGAGTGCGCTCCTGCAAGACCACAAACATTTTGCGCAAACTCAACAACAGCAAGCTGAAGCCCGTAACAAATTCCAAGAAAAGGTATTTTGTTTTCCCTTGCGTGCTTTATCAACAATATTTTCCCTTCCACGCCACGAGAGCCAAAACCGCCAGGAACAAGCACCCCCTGCACCCCTTTCAATGTTTCACCAACACATATTTTTCCAGTCTCGATGTCTGTTGTTTCAATCCAGCGCAAAGTTATTTTTGCACCAAGATGCGCCCCTGCATGAACCAAAGCTTCTATGAGACTGGCATACGAATCCTTTAGCTCAGTGTATTTTCCGCAAATTGCAATACTAACTTCCTTTGTTGGCTGTTTAATCTTCTGCACCAAAACTTCCCACGCAGACATGTCTGGCTTTCCCTGCAAGCCAAGACGCTGATTAATAATGTCAAGCATGCCCTGCTTTAGAAACACAAGCGGCATTTCGTAAATCGTGTCAATATCCATGCTTGTAATGATGTGAGTTGGCTCAATGTCGCAAAACAAAGCAAGCTTTTCCTTAACTTTTGCAGGAAGCGCATCTTTGCTTCTGCAAATAATAATATCAGGAGTGATGCCTTTCTCGCGCAGCAAAGCAACATCACGCTGTGCAACCTTTGTTTTCGGCTCACCAACCGAGTGAAGAAAAGGCACATAAGTCAAGTGAATGTATGCCATATTTTCCGCCCCAACAATCCGCTTAAGCTGGCGCGCAGACTCAACAAACCAGCTGTTTTCAATATCGCCAACAGTGCCTCCAATCTCAATCAAAACAATATCCGGCTGTTCATCCTTGACAACAGAAAAAATCCAGTCCTTAATTTCATTGCTGACATGAGGAAAAATCTGAATAGTCTTGCCCAAATACTCTCCCTTGCGCTCCTTTGAAATAACCGAATTAAAAATCTTGCCAGAAGTGAGATTCCAACGAGATTTGCACTCCACATCAAGAAACCGTTCATAATGCCCAAAATCCATGTCAACCTCGCCGCCATCATGAAGCACGAACACTTCACCATGTTCAACAGGATTCATAGTACCAGGATCAACATTCAAATAACCATCACACTTGACAGTCAGAAGTTTCCCATCACACTTAAGCAAACGCCCCAAGGCCGCAGTCGCACAACCCTTGCCCAAGCCAGAAAGCACACCGCCAGTAACAACAACGTATTTTGTTTGAGGCATAAAGAAACAGTTGATGTTTGGTTTAAATGTTTTGTGAAAGTTAAATTTATATACCCGTACAGTATCAGAGCAAAGAAAGGGGTGGTTTAATGCCAAAACTTTCATTCAGAATACCATCAAAAACATACACTGTTAATTCAGGTGAGAATCACAAACAAGTATTTTGGGTTTCTCTTGTTGGAACAACAGCCATAATCGCAATTGTTCTTGTAGTGCTAATGCTTAACAAAACTATGACTGGGGCAGTAACTGACGCGCTTCCAAACATTTGCGGGCCAAATGCACTGATTGCAGACAACCCTTGGTATATTGACCAGCTTGAAAAACTGCAATACCGATGCCTTGCAAGCCAAAAAGCACCGATTTACTGCTGTTATAAAAAGTAAATGAAAACTGCCGAACTTGTTTTTGTGTTTATTGTTCTTTTAGTTATTTTGGCACTGGTTGTCCTTACTGCAAACATTGATGTTTTATTCCCAACACCATCACCAGTTGAATTTGCGAAAACAGCAATAAACGCAACATGAAAATAATACAAAAGTTAATAATACCAAAGTGCATTCGAGCAGGAGTTTGCATAATAAATAATCCTCTTGCACTGCTGGCAAGCGCACTTGTAGACGTGCTTGCGCTTGTAATGTTTGGTTATTTGTCTGCGCCGGTTTATGCCAAACTAACAGAGCATATCATAATAATCGGAACACTCGTATCACAAAAACTTCAGCCCGCAAGAGGGCAAAGCGTTTTGACTGCATTATATTCAGTTGACATTTCAGGATTTGTCAAACAAATGTTTCTGCTTCTTGGCTTGCTGTTAATGATAGTTTACGTACTCTTTGCAATTTCTCAAGGAGTTAATTTTTCAATTGCAAAATACATGATGAACCGCAAAACTGCAATAATCGAAGAAATAACAACAACAGCAAAGACAGCTGCAGTGTGGAGCATTATTTTGGCAGGCGCGTATTTTATTAGAACAGTGGCAGAAATAAGACAAGTTATCGTGAGCAAATTCTCTGAAGGCATTGGGTTTATGCAAGTATTAGAAGGCATTGAAGTTCTGCTCATCATCACTGCACTTGCCACTTTTGCAGCAGGAAGTTTTAGAAAAGGAGTCTTATGGATTTCAAATCAGAAATTATTGTTCTTATACTGCATCGGAATAACGCTGTTGTTGTTTGGCGCAATAAGCATTGCATTAAGACTGCTCGGAAGCATTAACCCTATGCTCGTGCTGCTCGGAGGACTGTTTCTTTTCTTCCCTGCGCTCGCATGGCTTAGAATATTTTTTATACAAATCACCGCAGAAATGACGAGGAAAGCTGAAGCATGACATTTATTCACAACTTAAGCCCGATATTGGTGAAACTTGGCCCGTTGGAAATCAGGTGGTACGGACTGATGTACGTTTTTGCATTTCTCGCCACGCTGTGGTATTTGAGAAAAGCAAGCCGTGAAAATAAAATCTCATTATCATACGATAACATTGATTCGCTGATGACTTGGCTGGTGGTTGGAATGATAATAGGCGCAAGACTTTTTGCAGTCTTTTTCTGGAATCCAACATATTACTTTTCCAACCCGCTTGAAATTCCTGCTGTCTGGAAAGGAGGGCTAAGCTTTCACGGTGGATTTCTCGGAATACTGATTGCAGGCATTTTGTTTTGCAGAAGAAAAAAAATCAATTTTCTGAATTTGTGCGATGTAATAATCGTGCCTCTTTCACTCGGGCAGGCATTTGGTAGGTTTGGAAACTTCATGAACAGCGAACTTTATGGTCCGGCAACAAATCTTTCATGGGGGGTTAATTTCCTTAGCGAAACAAACACTGCAGGCAGCCTTGTTTTCCGCCACCCGACAATGCTTTACGAGCTTTTGTACAACCTCATAATATTCTCTGTTTTATTTGCAATGAGCAGAAAAAAACTAAAAACAGGCACGATATTTGGAACATTCCTCATTTTATATTCAATATTCAGAACACTAACAGAAATAATCAGAATTGAAGATGTCTATATCGGACCACTTACGATGAGCCAAGCACTGAACATTCCAATGTTTATTGCAGGAATATACCTGTTATGTCATCAGGTATATAAACTTCGACAAGCGTAATTAAGTATGCGACTGCGCTGCCTCGAAGCAATTGTATTATCAGTTTTTGCAGGATGCGTCACTCCACAAGTGCAGCCGGCGCCAACTACAGCAGAAAACCAACATGAATTTCTTGAACTTGCCAGACATGCAAGAGAAGAAAATATTGAACGGGGCGGTGTCATAGTACTGCAAGGAAACAGACAAATCTTCATAGAAATTGAAAACACCATAAGGAAGGATAATGGATTGTTTCAACAATATGTTGATTTCAATCGCCCGCAGGATTACTTGACATTATGCGAGCATATTGATGCCGCACTATCAACAAGAACGAGATGCGAACCAAAATTAAGGTCATATTTTACTGCAGAAGCGGCTTATATAAAAATGAGATTAAATGGACTGCAGTACATATCTGGTGAAGAGCGCCTGCAGCTTGCTGCGCAGCTATGGCGAAAATATGAACATCTTGTATTGCACAACATGTATAAAATGAACCAAGAACAATACAGTGCAGCAGAAAGACAAGGACATATCACTGCAGTAGTACACACACATGACAATACCGGACCATCCCTGCAAGACGAGTATCTAAGCACGACAATACCGCAAATAGTTGTAAGAATAAACCCTGACGACTCATTAATTATTTACAGCGGCATCTGCGGAAAATTTGGAATAATGCCAAAGTGCATTAATATGGCAAATTAATCGGGAAATTATAAATACAAGTACAGAATAAATAAGTACATGAACAAACTCGTGAAAAATATTTTGTTATGTTTGACAATCGTGTTTCTGGCGGCATGCGCACTCCCTGCAGTTAAAAACCAGACAAGTGAAGACCTGACCGGACAGCAAACTGTTAATACTGAAAATGCTGAAAAACCTGCAGAAAAAGAACTGCCAAAAGAAGGATTATTAACGATTTCAATAACAGATATTTCAATAACAGATAAAGCTCTCAGTCTTGGAAATATTACGAGTGTTAAACTGAAAGTGTTAAGCGCATCAGCGTATCACAAGGAAAAAGCGTTCTGGACAACAATAAGCGATGCAGATACAGTTTTTGACCTGTTTGAACTGAAAAAAAAATCAATTGAACAAGTTTATGGAAACAAATCGCTTCCAGAAGGTGATTACTCTATGCTGAAACTGAAAATTGCAGACGTTAAAGTCACGCGCAACAACAAAGAAGAAGATGCATTCCTGCCTTCAGGAGAACTGAAAATACAAATGCCATTCAAAATAGAAGCAGAACTTCAAACAAAAATAACAATTGACTTTATTGCCGATGACTCTCTGCACATGACTTCTGACGGCAAAATAATCTTTGCGCCAGTACTGCACGCAAGGTCTGGCAGACAGGAAATTTCTGTTGGCATGAACGAAAAAGGCGAACTTGGCGCAGAAAGAATGGACCGGAAAAAAGACTTCACAATACAAAACAATAAAATAGTTCTGAAACCAACAACCATGGATGAAAAGTTTGCGGCATTGCACGAGTCTGTCGTTGAACTTGGCGAAGGAGAAAAAAAGACAGTGGTGGTGCAGGATGAAAACAATTAGCTGTCTTCCGGCAATACTGTTCCTGTTCCTGATAGGGTGCACTTCTGCAGGAAACACAAAAGAACTATTGCTATCAGATGATGGCGTAAGAATCGCGTACACTTACACTGAAGGAAAGAAAAATACCGGCGTTATTCTGGCTCACATGCTCAACAGGGACAGTCACGATTATGACAAGTTCTCCGCAAAACTCCAAGAACAAGGGTATTCTGTCGTTTCAATAGACTTTCGAGGACACGGCAAAAGTGACAGCGACTGGCAGAAGTTTACGAGCAAAGACTTCAACGCAATGACGCTTGACATTAAAGCCGCGCAAGACTTCCTCACCACCAAAGGAATCAAGCAATTCATTGTTGTAGGAGCAAGCATAGGAGCGAATGCAGCGCTAAAACAAGCATCACAAGACATGACTATCAGGGGCGTTGTACTGCTCTCACCAGGACTCGAGTATAAAGGAGTAAAAACAGAAGATGCTGCCCGCGCACTAAAAGTTCCTGCACTGCTCATAGCATCAAAAGAAGACGAGTACTCCTACCTGTCAGCACAAAAACTGCACTCCATAATCAGTACAAAGAAACAAATAATTCTCTATGAAGATGCAGGACACGGCACGCAAATGTTTGCAAAACAACCGCTTGACAAAATCATATTAGAATGGGTGGAACAAACAACAAGCGGCAACAGTGAAAGACGCAGTGCCTGAGACGTTTCAACAACATTTATAAACATCCTCTGGATTCTTGAACTATGGAGACTGATTTGGAAGATTTCATTGTTAAAACAAATGCAGAATTAGCTGAAGAACAAGAGCGTTTAACTCAAGAAGTTGCTTTCTGGAAACACATCAAAGAACTTGGACTTCCACTTAAAATTAATAGCTGGGATGAGGATACTGAATATAGGCACGTTCGTATTGTCACTAGGGATTATTCTATCGCAGATGATGTTCAAATTAACGGTTCTTTGAGCGTGGGTTCAAATGATTCTTATTACATTCATTTTACGCACACCATTACTGTGCCAGAAGAGGCTCCACAGTACATTTTTCCATTTGACAGAGAGTTAAAAAATGAGGTTATCATATATTGTCGTCATCCTGATTGGGAGAATCATAAAAATATAGCATGTACTGATATATTAGAGCGGCACAGACCTGGACTGTTCAGCGGTGAACAATTACACGTGTACCACATGTATCCTCACAGTACAAATGATTTGTGCTCATTTTATTCAGAACTTGGTGTGAAAAAAGAAGTTGTGGAAAAACTGGATAACGAACTTCGCACATTACGAGAAAAGTATCCGCCTGGCTGGCGAGAACCGTGCAAAGGAAAATGTAAACGAGTTCATTTGTGAGTTTATCTATTATGCTTCAAATATGCTGCCAGCGCTTTCACCGCAATTTCAGGGTATTGAAACACTGGAAAGCCGGCATTTTCATATTTTCTTGCGACTTCTACAGCATATTTCCCTCCAGTTATTACGAGCACTATTGGCTTGCTGGCGTTCATCTGTTTGAGTTTTTGCACAATCTTTTCATGGTCAACAGTAGGTGTTTGCGGCAAAAGGTTTACGACAAGAGCATCAACATTTTTGTCTGACTGGCAAGCAGAAATTGACAGCAGGAATCTTTCAGCAGTCGCGTCCCCAACTATGTCAAGCGGGTTTGCAATACTGCAAATGGACGGCAATTCTTTCTTTAAAACAGCAGTTGTTTTTTCAGAAAGAACAGCAAATGGCAAATTATTAACTGCAACTGCATCAGCACTAACAATTCCGTGCCCGCCTCCATTTGTGATAATCTGAACACGCCTGCCTCTTGGTTTTACAGACAACTTTTCAAAAACGTGCGCAGCAGCAAACATTTCTTCCAAACCATCAACTTCAACCGCTCCCGCCTGTTTGAACGCTCCTGAATATATTTTAGATTCACCAGCAATGCTTCCAGTATGGGAAAGCGCTGCCTTTTTGCCTTCAGCGCTTCTGCCGCCTTTCAAAACAATAATAGGCTTGCTTATTTTTGAAACTGTTTTCATAAATCGCTTTCCATCAGCCAAACCTTCAACATAAAAACAAATAACGCCTGTCTGATTGTCTTTTGACAAGTACTCAAGCAAATCATTTTCATTAATTCCGCTTGCGTTGCCATAACTCACAAATTTTGCAAACCCCAACCCTGCAGCTGATGCTAAGTCAAGCATTGCGCTGCCAAGAGCGCCAGATTGCGAAATGAATGATATTTTTCCTTTGTTTGGCCGCTCAAGCCTGGCGACAGGAAGAAATAAAGTATCAACTTTTGTATGTGCATCAAACACGCCAAGACAATTCGGGCCAATCAATGGAATCTTCGCTTTCATGAATAATGCTGCAAGCTTTTTTTCTGCCGCAATATTGCCAATTTCTTTAAAGCCAGAGCTTACAACAATCACTGCGCCAACCTTCTTTTTTATAACGTCTTTAGCCGCGCTTAAAACAACTGGGGCAGGAACACAAATTACTGCCAGATCAGTCTCTGCAGCGACACTATTTATGTTTGGATAGCATTTTTTTCCAAGAATTTCAACTGCATTTGGATTGACAGGGTAAATTTCTCCGGCAAACCCTCCTGAAATCAAGTTTTGCAGAATTGTGTTTCCTATCTTTCCAGCTTCCCTGCTTGCTCCAATTACTGCAACACTTTTTGGCGTGAAAAACTTGTCAATTTTCATGGTAGCGTACTATTTTACGATAATAGGTTTGAACTTAAACCCAGGCTGTTTCAGGAATGTTTGCAAGGAAACTTTTTTAAGAACAGGCTTGACTTCAAGGCCTGAGAGCGCTTCCTGAATTTTTTTTGCAGTATGCTTTTCCCCTGCATAACTGACAACCAGTTTTTTGGCATCAACTGTTATCTGGCACTCTTTCGCGCCTGCGGCAAGCACTTTATCTCTCACGCCAACAAGATTCAGTCTCGCTCCCTTAACTTTTTCCTCAATAATGCCTGTGAACATTAATTGAGCTTCAACATCCTTTGCCCGCGTGACATTAAAAAATCTTTGAACTCTAAGCTTGCAAGATGGGCAGGGTGTTGTTTCCACTCGCCCTGCATTGTCGCCAAGCAAGTATCCCAACAACAAAGTGCCTGCTCCACTTGTTGTCCATACAACCATTTGCCCATTTCCGGGAGTAAACGTGTATTTCTGCAGGCTTTCAATCTGTGCAGTTCTTATAATTGCAGCAAGCGGAGCAACGTGGTGAAAACCTGTATTTGCATCACATTCTGGAAGCAGTGCTGTTTTTAATTCAGATGCGCCGAACAGGTTAAGAATGGCGAGCTCTTCCACTCCAACAGATTTTGCAGCCTCTTTAAGCAATGCACGTTCACTATCGAGCAGCATAGTCGCGCCATGAACGAAAACAGATTTTTGCGGAAGTTGTACTTTTTTTTGCTTGCACACTTCCAAAAACCTGTGCCTGAAATACTCTGCCATTCCTGTGAAAACTGTTGGCTTAAACTCGCCTGCCAGCGCAACAAGACGTTCTGTCGGAATTGCGCCGCCTGCCGCAGTGCACAAGTTCAAATCAACTGAATTATCAAGCGCCATGTGCGCAGCGTGCCAAGCAAGATGAGGACCATACGGAAACAAGTTCATGCCAACACGCGGACGTTCTTTTGGCAGCAAGCCGGCAAAATGCTCTGTTATCATTTGTATCATGTGCTCCAGCTGCTGTTTTTCATCGCCTGTCAAAAAAACAGGAACAGGAGCGCCATATTCTGTTCCTCCGGAAAACAAAGGCATTTTTGGAAAAAAGAACTTTTCAACTTCTTCTTTTAACGCATTTCTGCCAAAAATGCCACGAAACGCAATACTCACACCGGCAAGCCAGTCAAGTTCTGAATGATATTGTTTGAACGAAGAGAATGCTTCCTGCGCACTTGGAGAAACAATAAAATCTTTTGGGTTGTTCATGTAATCAACCTTCCTAATTAAAGGAAGCTGAAGCTTCTGCCAGTCTTCAACACCATTAATTTTGAAAACATTAACATTATTGTCCTCAAAATATTTAACATAAAAAGGAGTGTGAACCGCCAGATGGCGCACAACAGCAATAAGCTTC
>JACQIC010000024.1 GCA_016198725.1 Candidatus Aenigmatarchaeota archaeon
ATACATATTAGGAGATATAGTTTATAAACCTTTGTTTTCAGTAGTTGTATTTGCCATCTGATGCAAAGTTGAGAAGTCAAAATGGACAAAAAAGAATGATTTAGTCCATTTTAAATGAAGAATATGTTTCATAAAGGGTTTTCCTATAAGACTTTGCTTTGTTGATTTTGTTTGTGCGATGAATGAATTACCCAATCGCAGCAAATTACGATACATTACATAAACCCTGAGAGAAACAAATAATGCTATATTTAGTTGGAAGGCATAATGAAGTCACCATGTCGGCTGGTTTTCTCTGCGCTCTTTCGAATACTGGAATTAATATCATTATGCGTGTTATTTTTAAGAAGCTTTTTTATACCTGAATGTTCATTTTTATTAATTATGGAAATCAATTATCCAACGGTTGAGCACATTGTTGAGTTTAATCATCTTGCTCTTGCGCTGGTTAAGGTAAAGAAGGCTGATAAGCCAGTAGTTTTGAGTAAGCCAAAGTTGCTTGAGATTGTTGAAGAGTGCCAGAATGTGCAAGGTGATGTGTACGATAAAGCAGTTGTTCTTTTAACTGGGATAGTGAAGAAGCATCCTTTTGCGAGCGGTAATAGGAGAACTGCTATTCTTGTGACAAAGGATTTTCTACACGATAATAATGCAGTCTTTGGAGTTAAGGATGAGCCCGGACAAGCTCGTGTTCTGCTTGGAATTCGAGAAGGTTTTTATATTAATGAAGAAATCAAGGAGTGGATTAAACATGGCAAAATACGTTCATTCGAAAGATAAGAAAGTGTACGAACAGGTTATCAAAGAGTTAGAACACTTTAAGGAATTAGTGAAAGGTCACGAAAAGTTGCTTCAAGCAATCGGCGAGTTGTAAACGAAACATTATTATTCTTGTTAACCATTCCTAAGAAAAGATTCTCGCACCTCCAAAAAAAGCAGTATGTTCTTACGAAGAGGGTGCCGCTTCCCGCGTGATGCTTAGCGTCGTCTGTGTTTCCAGAAAGGATAGTTGGTTTTGTTGTGAGTGTGTTGTTTGAATGGTTGTGTGGGGTTGGCGTCAGGGGTGACTTTGACAAATTCAGGGGGTTGTGTGTACGTAATGTGTCGTCCGATGTTTCGCGAGATGAGGTTGAAATCCCTGCTGTCTTGAGGTGTGACAAAAGTTATAGCGTTTCCTTTTGCGCCTGCACGTGCCGTGCGGCCTATGCGATGAACGTAATCATCTGGTGTTCGTGGTAGGTCGTAATTGTAGACGTGTGAAATGTTGTTGATGTGCAGTCCGCGTGATGCGACATCTGTTGCGACAAGAATTCCTGTTCCTTGTTTGTGGAGTGTTTCGATGGTGCGAATGCGTGTGCTTTGGGAAAGTCCGCCGTGGATTGGTGTGGCGTCTATTTTTTGCGCTCGCAACTTTTTTGCGAGTTTATCACATCCTCGGCGTGTGGCACAAAACACGAGGGTTATTTCAGACGCTTCATGTTTCAGAAAGTGTATTAAGAGTGAGAATTTGTCTTGAGTCTGAACTGCGTATGCCTGCTCGGTCAGAAGATTGGTGTCAACATGTGTCTTTGCCTGCACTGAAACTGGTGAGTTCATATAACGGTGGACTAGATTGTGTAGTTTTGGTGAGAGTGTTGCGCTGAAGAGGAGTGTTTGGCGCTGTTTTGGAGTGCGGCCTAATATTTTCTCAACGTCTTGGATAAATCCCATGTCAAGCATGCGGTCAGCTTCGTCAAGGACAACCGATTTGACTGTGCTGAGCGTTACTCCTCTTGAGATGAGATCAAGTAGGCGTCCAGGGGTTGCGACGATGATGTCCGCACGTCGAGCTGAGTTAAGCTGAGCTCCAATTCCCACGCCGCCGTAGACAGGAATGACGCTCAGTTTGAGATATTTGCCAAAATTTCTCAGTGAGTCGCTTACTTGCATGCACAATTCGCGTGTTGGAGTCAGGATGAGCACACGAATGCCTTGTCCTGGAGTGATGTTTGCGAGGAGTGGGAGTCCAAATGCCGCAGTTTTTCCTGAACCTGTTTCAGAGTGTCCAAGAATGTCTTTTCCAGATAGGATGAGTGGTATTGCCTTTTCTTGTATTGCTGTAGGTGCGGTGTAGCCCATCTCGCTTACAGCAGTTACAATTGGTGCAGGTAAGTTCAATGTGGAAAATGTCATAGGTCTCCTCAAATCCATTTTTCAAAATATATAATGGAATAGTTGTTATTGATTAGTCGTTTTCGTTTATAAACGTTGTTGTTTTACTACTTTCAAGAATGTTTCTTTTTGTTTTTGTGTGAGTGTTCCTTGGCGTAGGTAGTTGCGTTTTATGCTTCTGAGGAATGAGTTTTTTTCATAGAGTGTTGTGTCGATGTCGAAGAATTTTTTCCATTTTTGGTTCGTGATTGGGTCGCTGATGTCTTTCATTTCGCATTGCAAACATACTGGGCGTTGGGTGTAGAATGTGATTAGCACCATGTTTTTCTTGCATGCAATGCATCGTTGTTTGTATGCCATGTTTGGAGAAGGTGAAGTGGATTTATAAATGAGGGTATTCTTGTGTTGTTTTTATTGCTTGTTGTTGGATTTTTATGTTTTGCAGTGATTTGCATGATGTTTTCTGGAAGTGGTTTTGGACAAGGTCGCAGATGCTGAAGTCGTCTTGCAGTGCAAATTCCATGTAGCAGGAATCGCGTGTTCTGTCTTTTGTTATTGAAGTGCATGCTTGTGAATTATTTGTTTTAAGCGCTATGTCATAAACGCACTGGTCTGCTTGTACTGGTTGTGTGATTGATGTGCAGAGTGATACTGCCATGTTCGGGTTTGATTCTGCGGTTATTTTTGCTTTTTGTGTGATGTCTTGGGGGGTTTCTACTTTTGCAGTGCAGTCTTGCGGACATGTGAGTCCTGATTCTGTTGGTTCACAGTTTCCATTGCCGCAGCAGGGTGTTTGCGGGGCATATGTGCAGGTTCCTTGCTGGCAGGTGTCTGTTGTGCAGGTGTTGAAGTCATCACATTCTTTTGGGCAGTTGATTGTTATTTCTGTTTCTGGCGCAAATGTGATTTCTGTTGGGAGTGCTTCAATGAGTGTTTTTCCTTCTTTTATTGTGATGTAGTAATGTTGTTCTTGTTCTTTTCCATTTATTCGTAGTAAGGTTTGGATGGTGTATTTTCCTGACTGCAGTCTTGTTGTGGGAAATTTCACTGTTTCTTTGTTTTGTTTATCAATAGTGAGCTGTTCTGTTTTTTGCAGGATAAGTTGTCCTGTTTTATCCAGTACTTGATGCAATATTGTTCCTTTTATTTTTGCATTGGTATTCAGCATTCTTTCAAAAATAATTTGGTCTCCTATGAAAAGTTCTGTTTTTTCTGGTTGTAATTGTAGTATAACAGTTGGCTTGCTGAATAAAAAATATGTTGTGGTTGCCGCAATTAAAAATAGCACTGGTAGAAGCACTTTCCATTTTTTGTAAGGTGATGAGTGTGTGTCTCCTTCAAACTTGAGCTCTTGTACCATTTATTTTAATTCATGATTGTGTGGTATAAATAAGTTTTCAGTAACAATTTTAAATCAATCATCACTTGCCACTTGTATGGTTGATGGGTTTAAGCGTTCTTCTGCAACGCGTTTGTGGGTAGAAGATTTGCTTTCAGGGAAGTTGTCTGCGGCAGGTGAGTTTGGCAAGGATAGTGTGTACAGGGTGGCGTTATGTGGTGTTGTGGTTGGTGTTGAGAATGGTGAATTTCGGCTTGATGATGGTACAGGGGTTTTGACATTGCGTGCGTTTGATTCGTTTGGAGCTATTGTTCTTGGAACTGCAGTGATGTGTATTGGCAGGCCGCGGGTGTTTATGAATGCGGTGTATGTTTTGATTGAAATACTGAAGCCTTTGTCTGATGTGCGTTGGTTGGAAGTGTGGAAGCGTATTGTGCCAAGAACAGATGTTCCGCAAATGAGCAGTACTGGCGCGGTTCTTGAGTTGATACGAAAAAACGATTCTGAAGGAGGGGCGGATGTTGAGAAAATAGTCAAGTCTGGCATTCCTGATGGGGAAACATTGATTGCCGACTTGCTGTTAAAAGGGGTTATTTTTGAAGTGAGTCCTGGCAGAGTTAAAGTGCTGGATTAATCGTGTAGTATGATTGCTTGTGCGTATGGCACTCCTTTAACTTTTTTAATAAGTGTTTTGTCAATGATTCCTTCTTTGATTCCAAGTGTGACTGATTCTTCACCTACTAAGTTTACTGTGTCTGCGTTTCTGATAAGATCTCCTATTGTTGCGTCATCATATTCTGCTCCGTTGTAAAAGTCAGAGTTGATGTCTAAAACTATGCCGTTTTCTTCCAGTCTGGTTCCAAGAAGTGTACGGTCACACACTGCAATGACTGTTGTGTTGTTTTTTTTGTGGAGTTTTGCGATTACACTCATATCTTGCTTTTCACCGGTGTTTTTGTTCCACATGCACTGCATTTCAGGAAGGAGAATTCTCCTTCTTTTTTGATGTCTGTATCTGGCTTTCCGCATTGAGGGCACAGAACAAACTCGTGCGCGTATTGTTTTATTTTTTCGTTTATTCTCGATGCAGAAATTTTGCTTCCTATGATGAGAAGTCCTGACCTGTTTACTTCGCCAGGCGCCGCAAGTTCTCTGAGAATGTATTTGAGCAGATGTTCTTGTGCTCTGCGTAAAGTGTTTGCTATGAGTGGGAAGTTTGAGATGATTGTTTTATTGCCTTCAAAATGGCCTATGACTTTCGGTATTTCAAAGCGTTCTTTTTCAAAAACGCTTTGCGGCATTCTTTGTTTTGCCCTCTTCAATAATGTTTCATAATCCATATCTTCATTTTTGTTTTGATGCTTTATAAATGTCACTATTTTCCACCAATTTTATACTGGTGGTTTTGCTAGCGCAAAACAAAATACTGGAAAATCGTGAGCACACGAAAAAATTCATGGATTTTTTGTGTCCCAGAAATCTAAAAGATTTCTGTGATGCTCAAAAACCACTGGTGGGCAATACACTCTATGCTTCGCATCATTCCACCGGTGTTTCACAGGTGGTTTTTGACACCTTTTGAAGGAACATTTTTATAGTCTTATCACAGGGATTTAAGTGATGGTGCTCGAGTCGTTGTCAAGTCCTTTTCGTGCAGAGAAGTCACCGTGGACTCTGTTAGGGATTGGCGCGTTGTACGCAAGTGTTGGTTTGTTTTTGGGTTTGTGGATTTTTGAAGAGTATGCCGGGCTAGTGATGGTTTTTCTCACCACTCTTGCAGCTATGCCTTTGTTGTATCATACGTTGAAATTTGAAGAACAGAAGGATTTGGTGATTTCAGATGAGAAAACGCTGTTGCAGGAGCATGTCAAGGCAGTTTCATTTTATATGTGCATGTTTATTGGCATGGTTGTTGCGTTTACGTTTTGGTATCTGGCTTTGCCTGGCGAAACTACCAACGACGTGTTCAGAATTCAGACGCAGACTATTTCACACCTTAATCAGCAGGTGACTGGAGGGTTCGCCCAGATGAACTTGTTGTCAAAGATTTTTCTGAATAATGTGAAAGTTATGATTTTTTGTCTGCTGTTTTCTTTCATTTATGGTTCTGGCGCGATTTTTATTATTACATGGAATGCTTCAGTCATTGGCGTTGCTGCAGGAAATTTTATCCGTTCTCATTTTGCTGAATTTGCGCAGACTTTAGGATATCAGAAGTTTGCAGCGTATTTTTATGTTGTTGGACTGAGTTGGCTGAGGTATTCAATTCATGGTTTTCCAGAAGTGCTGGCGTATGTAATTGCAGGAATTGCAGGAGGCATTCTTTCTGTTGCACTGATTCGTCATGATTTTGGCTCTCATAAGTTTGAGAGAATTCTCCTTGACACTTCTGATTTGATGCTTCTTTCTATTTTCATTTTGTTTATTGCAGCAATTCTTGAAGTGTTTGTTACTCCAGTTTTCTTCTGAGATATGATGAAAAATCTCGTGTGAGGCGAAGCTGAACTCGAGATTTTTAGCCAAACCACGCTCCAAGCCCGAGTTGTTTTTCTTTTTCTTTTCCAAAGTAGCTCTCGATGTTTCTTGACAGTAATTCAATGGTTTGTACAAGGTATGCGGGAACATTGTATGTTCGTGCAATGCTTTGTATTGGTTCAAGGTATTTTATTATGTTTCCTTCTGATACTGTGAAAATAATTTTGCCTTTGCATTTTGTGCAGGCTCCGATGAGCGGCGGTCTTCTGTACTTTTCGTTGCAGTTGACGCATCTGAATTCTTGTTGTGAAAATTTTCTCATGTTTCCTTTTGTATCTTTCAAGAAGTGTTTTTCTATGACGAGTTGTGCGACTACTGATTTGTCGACTGCACGGAGTTTTGCTGCGAGCTGCATTTGTCCTTTGAGTTTTTCTTCCATGCTTGGAAGTGTTTTGTATGCGGAGCAGAGTATTCCTGCATTGATGTTTGTGGTGTCGTGCGTAAACCCCATGCCTTCGTATTGTTGGGGAGTATTAAGCACGTTTTTTATTTGAGGGATTTTGATTTCAAATGGCATTTTGTACACGAGGGTTGAGTTGTAAAACTCAAGAGGATAATTCCATGCAGTTCCCACGTCAAATGCCTGATCGTCCACTTCTGTGGGTATTAAGATGCTGGTGAGTACAAGTGGTGCGTCCATCGTTGCTCCTCTGCTGCTGGGAAGAAATTTTTTGCTGAAGTTGAGAAACGCGTCCATAAGTAGTATGAATCCTATCTCATCTCCGTCGCAGTCGCGCCTGCATGCTTGGTGAAAATAAGGGTGTGCGAGAAATCCTTGTGTTTTGGTAAATCCTATTATTCTACCCACCATGCCTGCGGAAGTGTGAGGTGCAAGTCCTATGATAAATTGTCCTATTATGTGTTCTCTTGTGCTGCAGTTGTAGAATGGTTCCATTTTGTAAAATTTAGTGAGCAGATCGTCAACGAAGTGCATGACTCTTAAGCAGAAATTGTCTGCATGTTCATCTGGACTATCTGGACAGCATGGCAGCACGACGTCTTGTGGGAATATTTCAAGAATCTGGTTTGCTTCTGTTAATGGTTTTCCGGTTATGTCGTGTGTGTACCCCATTTGTTTGAGTTTTTCTATGCTTGTTCCGAGTTCAACCGGCTTGAAGTGAGTGAGGGATAATTCCCCGCAGTCATAGCGTATTGTGCCGTCTTTGTTGACGTGCACGTTGTGAACTGCTCGGAGGATTGCTTTTGCAACGTGTTCAGGGTCGTGGTCGTCGCTCATTGTTCCCCTGACTCCTTTAATCAGGTCTGGATATTGTGTCATACCAAGAATTTTTAGTGCGTTGGTAAAGTATTGTTTGATGTCTATACTTAGTGTTTTTGCTTTTGAATTTTTTCCGTGGATGTGGCAGGTTGGTTTTTCTTGGATTGTGCCACAGAATCGGCAGTACATTTGTTCTTTTGGTTTGTTGCCGCATTCACAGGTGGAGTAAATAGTTTCTTTCTGACATGCAGTGCAGTATCGCAGTGGAAAAGCAGCAGTTACCTTTCCAGTTTGTACTGCTGCAAGAAGAGAACGAAGTTTTCCACCTTCTTCTCCAACTGGAATGAGTCCGTGAGGTGACCCTATTAGTTTGCGCATTTTGGCTTTTTCAGGTCTTCCCATTCGCGAGCCGATGTATGTTCCTGACTTGTCTCTTACTGGAGTGGGAGAGATTGTGTTGATTATTTCTAATGTTTTTTTGTCTGTGTGTGTTTGTATTGTTTGTATGAGCTGTTTTGCTTTTTCTTTTGTGTTTATGTTTAGACAGAATGAAATTGCAGCTGCCATCTCTTTTTCTATTACTATGGTGTCTTTTACAGGTGCTATGTGGGGGCAGCCAATGATTTCAAGAATTCTTTTCTGAGGGGTGTTAGGCAGAACAATCTTTTCAATGATTTCATTGTTAAAATGCCAAGTTCCTGTGCTCAAGTATGTTATGAGTGCTGAGAGCATTTCAGGTTCTATGTCTGCCCAGTGGAGCGTGAATGCAGGATGAAACGGTATGCAGTAATTTTTAGATAATGCAATTGTCTGTTCTATTGACGGTTTGACTGTGAGTGGTGACTCAAAGAATTGGTTTAATTGTTCTGTTTTTATGCCTGTTTTTTCTGACACTTCTTGAAGTGTTGTGTCTGACAGTTTTTTTTTCGCTTCAAGCGCCCACCATTCTTCGCAGTATCCTGCCGGTGCAAGAACGTGGTTTCTGTTTGCAAAGTCACCATAGTCTATCAGCGCATCTCCAAGAAATAATATTTCCACCACTTGTTTTTTAATGGTTTTTGCCTGTGATTCTGATTCTAATCTGACAACTGAACCGTCTTCAAGTTTTACTATTGGACCTTCAATTAGGTCACAGGGGGTAAATGTTGCACTTTTTCCAGGGCGTTCTACTTTTAATTGTGTGCCTGTTGCGATGTAATTGTCAAGTATGTGCATGGTTGCAGGGTGAACGCTTTGTCCTGAAAGTCCGGAAGCTCTGCTTCTGCCGTATCTTAGTCTAAACCCTCCTTTTTGCAGGGGAAATCCCAGCACTGGCCTTCCTGCAACTAAATCTGCAATGTAAGTGTAATCTGGCGTTATTTTTGCATCTTTTTTTTCTTCTTTCAGGTTTAGTCCTTTTGCTTTGGCTTTTTTTTGGATAAGTGTAAATTCTTCAAGAAACATCCATTGGCTTAGTCCAAATTCTTTCCCCCATTGTGAGAGTTGTTTCCATAATTTTGGTGCTTTGAGCGGTATGCAGGAGCTTAATATAAGGCAGAATCCGCTTCTGATTTGGTTTGTTGGAATTCTTGGTAGGTTTTTAAAGTTCGAAACTTCTATTTCTTCTGAAGCGTCTCCGCTGACTTCAACTGGTAAATTTTTCATGAGAAAGTTTATTTCTTCTTCATGTGGAAAATATTGGAGGTTGGTTACTCTTTCGTGGTAGTCTGTAAGTTCTGTGAATGCACGCTTGATTTCTTCAGGGGTTGCATCATACACATCGTAGCCAAGTACATTTCTAACGTGGTCTGCTATTATTACTGAAAGGGCGGCATTTGTTCCTCCCGCGTTTCTTATTGGTCCGCCATAGTTGATGCACAAGTATGTTCCTCTTCCGTCATTTCGTTTTTTGAATTCTATGCTGACTATACCGTCAAGTGGGCTGGAGACTACTCCAACTGTGCTGTATGCAAACCCTGTTCTGATTCCTATATCTATTGCTTCTTCTTTTGTTTGAAACGTGCAAAATTTTTGCTGTGCTATTTCTACTGCTATTTGAAGTGCAACTCTCCAGTTAAGTGCCCCGTATTGTTTTTCAAGTTCAATTATGCGTTCTACAACTCCTGACCCTACTATTTGTGGGGCAAGTACTGAAATGAGTCCTACAACACGTTCTGCCATGTTTTTGGCAAGCTGTATTTCAACAGTATTATCTGGGTCTTTTTGTTGTGCTCTTGCTTTTTTTGCGTGGTCATGTGTTCTTGTGATTTCTGCTGTTAATGTGTCAAAGTAGGATTGTATTCGTGGAGAAGCAATTATCATACTTATTTTTGCACTGTATTGGTTTATAAATGTCACGATTATCCACTAATTTTATACTGGTGGTTTTGATAGTGCAAAACCAAATACTGGAAAATCGTGAGCATGCTCAAAAACCACTATTTATGACACTGGTGTTTTACCAGTGGTTTTTGACAAATTATTATACTTCAGTTATGCTCATTATTAATATTCTCTGTAAGTATCTGGTTTGTACTTGTTTTTTCAAAATTCATGATTGTTACTTTTCTTGTCTGGAGGTTTATTATTGGAACATGACAGGGAGTTGGTTCGTGTCCTACTTTTTCTTGAAATCCTGTTTTTGCTTGAAAGCATGAGCTGACTATTATTGTTACTCCATGATATGTATTGACTGCTGCTCTGTGTACGTGTCCTGAAACAAATATGTCAGGAACTGTTTCTATGATTAACGGATCTTTTTTTGGGTTTGGAATATAAAGGGTTGACGTGTGTGTTGGTGCAAGATGTCTTTTTTGAAGGAGAAATTTCATTATAAGGTCTGTTTTGTCTGAAATGTGTCTGCCTGAGTTTTTGATGGATTCAACGACATTGCCGTAATAATCATAACTGTACCCATGATACATGAGAACGTCAAATCCTGGAAAATCAGTTGTTGTCCCAATGCGTGCAATTGAAGGATTTGTAAGCATGAGTGTGTTTGGAAGATTCCAGAGTGGTGCGCAAATATCTTTTGGCAGGACTGGCTGTGGTTCTGCTATGCGGACAGCGTCATGATTTCCTGGACAGATAATTATTTTTTTGTTTTGCGGAATTTGTAATAGTAGTTTTGCCGCATCTTGATATTGTTTGTAAATGTCAGTTATTGCAAGTTCTTTTTCTTGTGAAGGATAAATTCCCACTCCATCAACAAGATCACCTACAATAAATATATATTCTGTTTTTTCTGCCATTTTTTTTTGTTCATCTGTTCCTATTTTACCTTGTGTCCATTTAATAAATTCATTAAATTCTTGTTCAAGAAATAATTTTGAACCTATGTGAACATCTGAAAGAATGACTGCATATTCTTCTTTTGGTGATTTTTTTAGTTCAGTAGTTATGGGAATATCTGGAAAGATTATGTTGTTGACAAACAGTGCATCGTTTCCTGCTGTTCCTGATATTCCTATAATTTCATCTAAAACTATATCTTTTGCGTTGTTATATACTTCTTGTTTGTTTTTGGTTATTATTGCTTTTATTTGCCCGCCCGACATATCTTCAATAGTTAATATTATGTTTTCTTTTTTTGTTGTTTGTTTGTCTGAAACAATTCCTATAATTGATATTTGTTCGTTTTGTAATTGTTTTAGTCTGGAAATGCTGGTCAAGTTGGTGAGTCTTGTTTGAAGCAGTTTTCCAAGTGTTTTGAGGCGTGAATTAAATAGTTGAACAAAATCTTGTATTGACCATTTTTTTGGTTCTTCAAAATATTGTGAAACTGTGCTGACAGAATGGCTGTTGAAACTTTGGATTGTTTGAACAGGAATTGTTTGAACCTGCTGTAAATGTGGTTCTTTTAAAACATATAAATTGAAATATTCTTCTAATTTTGTTTTATTATATAATTCATCTAAAATTTGTTTTGTCACAAGAACTTGTTGTGACATCATTGCTTTGATAACTGCTCTTTGTTTTTCAAGCATGGTAAATTCCGAGTTCTTCTTCTAATATTTCAGACACTTTTTGGCAGAGATCTTCGGAAACTGCAATTGATATTTCTCTTGTTCTTCCATATCTTCCTTTTGAAATTACTTTTGCAGTTATCATTCCAAGCATATCCATTTCTGCAATAATATCTGATACTCTTCTTTGTGTAAGAGGTCTTATTCCACAATGGTTGCAGAGTGTGGTGTATGTATCATATATTTCTCCTGTAAATATTGCTTCTTTTTTCTGCTGACTTATTTTAAATATAGCATATAAAGTTAGTTGAAACTGTGCAGGTTGGTTTTTGACTGCATCAAGCATTGTATCTTTTTCTATTTTTTCTTCTGCATTATCAAGGTGTTTTATGGCAAGTTTTTGAGATGATTCGCGTTCAGCAATTTCTCCTGCAACTCTTATAAGTTCAAGTGCTCTTCTAACATCACCATGTTCTCGTGCAGCGTATGCTGCACATTTTTCTATTACTCCTTGTTCTATGCTGTTGTCATTGAATGCTTCAGCACATCTTTGTTGAAGAATATTTTGTATTTGGCTTGCATTGTATGGTGGAAAAATTATTTCTTCTTCTGAGAGTGAGCTTTTAACTCGTGGATCAAGTGATTTTGTGAAATGTAAATCATTAGATATTCCTACTAACGCAAGTTGTGATTGTGAAAGTTCGCTGTTTATTCTTGTAAGGTTGTATAATATTTCATTTCCTATTTTTTCAACTAATTGATCTATTTCATCAAGAATTATTACAACTATTTGTTTTGTTGAGTCTAATGCACTGTAAAATATGTTATAAACTTCGTCGGTTGGTAGTCCTGTGGGTGGTATTGTTTTTCCGAATTCTCTTATCAATTGTGCAATGAGTCTGTATTCTGTGTCAACTACTTTTTTTAATTTGCAGTTAATATATATTATTTTAATTGGAATGTTTTTTTCTTGTGCTACTTTTTTTAATTGGTATGAAACGTAACGTACTGTTACTGTTTTTCCGGTTCCTGTTTTACCATAAATAAACAAGTTGGATGGTTTTTCTAATCTTAATAATGGCGCAAGTATTTTTGCTGTTGTTTCTAATTGTTCATCACGGTGATATATTTTATCTGGTGTGTAATTTGATTGTAGTGCTGTTTTATTTTTAAAAATGGTTTTGTTTTGCAGGTATTGTTCAAAAAACTGTGCCACTCCTTTTTGTTCCATTTATTTCCAGTTGAACTATAGGTATATATATTTTTCCTTTGGAAAAACATATTGTAATAAAACATATAGAGAGCTTTGAATAA
>JACQIC010000020.1 GCA_016198725.1 Candidatus Aenigmatarchaeota archaeon
ATTTTGCGCCCGTAGCTCAGCTTGGATAGAGCGGCAGGTTCCTAACCTGAAGATCGTGGGTTCGAATCCCATCGGGCGCGGTCTAGGGCGCGTTCATACACTTATTATTTTCAGCGCAGGAATATTTTCAAAATCTTTTATGTTTCTGGTTACGATCATGGCATTGTTAGCCATTGCTATGCTTGCAATCATTAAATCCCGTTCCTGTGTTTGTTTTCCTTTCTTTTTGAGATACGAATAATTATGACCAAAAATCTTACATGCGTGTCCACTAAATTCAAGAAGTTCTGTGCTGTGAACGAATTCTTCCACGAGCTTCAGAGCTTTTTCTTGTTTTTCTGCAAGATACGCGCCCTTAAACAGTTCGCAAAGAACAATTGGTGTTATGCAATAGTGCTCAAAGGAATTTATTTTTTCTTTCAGCTTATTATCGCCTCTGAACATGTCAATGATTATGTTTGAGTCCAAACAGTACATTCACAACACCACATTTTTTATTTTGAAATGCTTTCTGTCTTCAGCAAGTGTTTTTTTTATCATTTGAATTTCTTCGGATGTTCCGGGCCATTTACCAAAAAAGTCAGCTAATGGCCTTTGTCTTGATTTTCCAATTAGGCGAATAACAACATCTGAAAAAGACTCATACGACTCTTTGCATGCTTTCATTTCTTCGTAAGCTGCATCTGACAAGGATATAACTTTAGTCATATGTATGCGCATATGCATATGCACATATAAATGTTTGCTTTATCATTCATAACTGAATTTTTCAAAACATTTTTTATCTGATACTGCTTTTTTGATTGGAATGATATTAACTGAAGCGCTAAAAATGTTCTTTCGAAGCATACGTTATGCTTTTTTTGGATTCCACAAATACAACGGTTCAGCAATTGACATTTGCAAACAAATAATTGAAGACTGCTGGAATGGAAAATACTATCAAACCAGTGCAGGGCATTTTTCTTCATTTTACACAAGGGATTTTGGGTTTTGCACGCCTGCGCTTATTCATCTGGGACAGAAAGAAAGAGTGCAGAAAACTTTGGAGTGGGCAATGAAGTGCTTTGAAAAATCCGGAAAACTCACAACAAGCATTACTCCAAGCGGAAAAGCGTTTGATTTTCCAACAGTGGCGCCAGACAGCCTTGCATTTTTCCTGTTTTCATTGCAACACCACAAAGAACTGGTTGAGGAACACAGGCATTTCCTGAATAATGAGATAGACAGGTATTATGCTTCCTGTGTTGATGAACGCACAGGACTGCCAAAACCACTGCATTTTTCATCAATAAAAGACCATGCGATAAGAAAACAAAGCTGTTACGACACTGTCATGTTGGGCTGGCTCGCAAACATAATTGCAAAACTTGGATTGGACAATCCTTTTGCCAAGCACAACTATGTTTACCTGCTGAACAAGTATTTTTGGAACAAAACTTATTTTCTTGATGATTTGTCAGGCAACAAGTATGTTTCAGGAGATGCAAACACATTCCCATTCTGGTGTGGTGTTATAAAAGACGCAATGAAACGGAGAAAAGCAACAGCGTCAATTGAAAATGCACAACTTGACAAGCCATTCCCGCTCAAATACACTGCAATCATGCCTCTGCACAGGCAAATTTCTGCTGCGCTGTTTGCGCCAAATTATGAAGGAACAACAATCTGGGCGCATCTTGGAATGTTATATGTTGAAATATTATCAACTGTTGACAAGAAGAAAGCAAGAGAACATATTCGCAAATATGCCAAATTGATTGAACAGCACAAAACATTTCTTGAGCTTTACAATCCAAATGGAACGATTTACAAAACTTTATTTTATACCGCAGATGAAGGAATGTTGTGGGCTGCGAATTATCTTCACTTGCACAAGCATTTTAAGGCAGGCTGATTTCGCAGTAAAGCATGAAAATAATGTATTGTGTCGCAGGCGAAGGGAGGGGGCATGCTTCTCGCACAATTCCTATAATTCAACATTTGAAAGAAAAAGGGCACAAAATTGAATTATTTGCAGGTGACAGGTCATTTCCACTGCTGCAGAACTTCAAACCGCGCAAGATCAGCAGTCTGCGCATAATATACGTCAACAACAGTGTGAGCAACGTCCTTTCTTTTATTGTGAATTTTTTGCGGCTTCCGTGGCACATTTTTAGCATTTTAAAACTCGCATTTTATATGTTAAAAAACAAGCCCGACGTTCTTATAAATGACTTTGAAATATTCAGCAACTACCTTGCGAAACTATTTATGATTCCAATAATAACTATTGATAATGAAAACATTCTGAATGCGGCAAAGTGTGAGATTCAAAGGAGGTTTTGGCTCAATGCAACAAAAGTAAAATTGATTGTGAAGCTGTTATCACCATTTGCAAACAAACAAATTATACCCACCTTTTTTTATCCGAAACTAAAAAGTAAACGTGCAATTCTTGTGCCGCCAGTCATAAGAACTGAAATAATTAATCTAAAACCAAAAACAGGAAGCCATATACTTGTATATCAAACATCAAAAAGCAACAAAACACTTGTTCCAGCACTACGCCAATTTAAACAAACTAAGTTTATCGTATATGGACTCGGAAAACAAAAGGATGAAAAAAACATAAAGTTTGTTGATGATGAACAAAAAAAGTTTTTATCAGACCTCGCAGACTGCAATGCAGTGATTACAAATGGCGGATTCAATCTCATAACAGAAGCGCTATTGCTCAGAAAGCCGGTTCTTTCATTGCCTGTAATTGGACAATTTGAACAAGTGCTGAATGCGGCTTATCTGCAGAAACTTGGGTTCGGAATGTGTAGTTTTTCCACAAATACAGAAATAGTAAGAAAATTTGTTGAGAAAAAGGAAAAATTCCGAGAACAGCTGAAAAAACTGCCAAAACACTCCAACAAGCCATTTTTTGATGTGCTTGATGAAGCATTGTGCTTGCATAAGATTTAAAATATTTGCGCAAAACGTAACACGTATGACTGACATAATAGTTTATTCTGACAAAAAAATAGGTGGAATCTATTCTGAAGGAAGAAAAGAACTTGAACTCATCGCAACAGACAAACAAGCATTCCAAGTCACAAAAAAAAACGGAAAAAATAAAGAACACGAGTTTGATGTCAAGTCAGCAATTGAAACAGTAAGTAATTTCAAATGGTTTAAGGACAAACAAGGAGAATCAATACTTGAAAAAATAACCATCAGCCAAGTATACACTGCGCAAAACATTGTATCATTAGACAAAACAATTGGAATAGAATATGTCGAGCCGCAAGACATAACTGAACTGTTGCAAATCTCCAAATTCCAAGGATTCCATCTCGCATACTTCTGGGGCAAGCTGGTTTCGGATTCTGAAAAGATACCTGTCAACTCTGAATTGCTTGAAAAGATTGCAAAACAACTGGAAACTAAAAACCTGTGTTTTGAAAAAATAAATGATGACTATTACACGCTCCTAAATGGGTGTGTTCGTGATATTATCGAGCAAAAACCTCCATTTGGGCCATGCGTGTCAATAGACACCCAAAACCATGTAGTATTACCACAAGACATTGCTGCTCTCAATACCATGCTTCAGTATTTCAACCAACTAAGTGAGCTGAATGCAAACAATCCCATACTAAGGTTCTGTGCATTCCTGATAAGATTTAGAAAATATACGACAAGAGCTTAATAATCAGATATACTTGTAAGCGCTTGTGCGCTTTACTATAAGCAAAATTTATCAACCGGCGTTTATTACGTAATCTCATGCTGCTAACTATTCTTTCTCTGCTAAATCTCTTTTTTGGCATCGTTAGCATAATTGTATTCATTAAAACAGGGGTGCCTGCATATATTTTTTGGTTCTGCAACCATCAATCATTTGTGTACGCCCTTGCAATATGGAAGCGAAACCCAAGATGGATAACTGCAGAATTAAATTTGGGAATTATTCCACAACTTCTTTGGGGAATTGATTATCTTGGTTATGTACTTACTGGAAAGTTCATCTGGGGGATAACAGAATACATGTTTGTTGAGAATTATGCGGCATCAACTTACTACATCAGCCTGCAGCACTTTGTGCTTGCGCCAATGGCGATTTACGCGTTGTACAAAATAGGCAAGCCGACAATGAAAGACTGGCGGCTGACTGTTTTTCATATTTTCATCATGGTTGCGCTGACATTTGCGTTCACAACAGCAGACTACAACGTCAATTGCGCATACAAGAACGACTGCGTGCCTTACCTGCCGGAGAACATTCCTTTCTGGCCAATAGTTTGGACTGCCATAGTTGTGTTTGTTATTGTTCTGCCGACGAACTTGGTGTTGTATGTTTTATACAAAAAAGTACTTGGCGATCAGTAGAGCTTTTCAGCCCACGGCACATTTAGAATTTTTTTGTCTGCAGTGATCAAATTGCAGCCATTGACTGCAGCAAGTGCGCAATAAACTGCATCATACACTGTAAGATTGTATTGTACACTCAACTCAATTGCTTTAAGTAGAACAAATTCGTTCAAGCTTTCAACATGTAGTTGATGTTTCCAAAGCTATCTGTTCGCGTTTTCTAAGTCCTGCTGTTTTGCTCCACTCCACTTTAATGCGTTTAGTGTTTCAGCAAAAGCAAGTTCTGGAACAATAAGAACCACCTCTTCAATAGCGTGTTTCTTTTCAAGAGCAAGAGCTTCTTCAGAGCCAGGTTCATTATTGAACCACTTAACTATAATACTCGCATCCACTACTTTCTTTTGTCTCTCCATTCCCGTATGATTTCTTCAGCCAATTTTTTGTTGGCAAACACCTTTGCCTTTCTAAGTTTAGCAGTTTCTGCAACTGCCTCTTGCGCTCGTTTTGTGTCAATTGATTCAAGCTCATCAAGTTTTTTATCTATCGCTGAACGCAAAACGCCGCTCCAATTAATTTCATCATGAAGCTGCATTTGACCGTGCACAGATTTCTCAACACGTACTGATATTACTGTTTCTGCCATAGTATACGTTGTATTATTTGTAATATATTTAAATCTTTTGAACTGACATAGTTTAGTGTTTGAAATATTTGTGACTTTTAAGTAGTAAATAACCCTAAGATTTATAAGTAAAAGACTCTTGTTTCTCAAGTATTGTGTGTATAAAATGAATAAAACATTCACCATCACCAAACGCATTTCAAAACATGGAAGCCAAGCAGTCATAACAATACCGCGACTGCTCGAGCACGAACTAAAACCTGGAACGATTGCAGAAGTACGCATAACTGTTCTCAAAGAGGTAGAGCTATGACTGACACATTTTATCAAGAACTCCAGTTTCCCAACTATGTAAACAACGCAACTGCAGTAACATTACGAGCGCGAATAGATGGCGAAGTACAAAAGCTTACTTTATCTGTCTCTGAACTTATTCAATGCATGGAACTTGCAGGCCTTAATGGACTTATCGTATCAGACACAGGCAGAGGAAAAACGCAGCTGCTTACAGACATCGCTTGGCACCATTTTGGAGGTGACCAAGAAAAAGGCAATGTGAACTGGGCAGATGGCAGACCAGGTTTTGACATTACTGATTTGTTTGAACGGCAGCACGTTGACCTAAGGAAAGGGTGTTTTGACAGCGAAACTGCTCGTCAAGTTAAAGAAGAAAGAACTAGAAGGTTACTTTTTGGAGTTGACGAACTTAATCGCGCGCCAACAATAAAACAAAACGAGTTTTTCGACCTTGCGGAAGGCAAGTACACATTTGTCGGCAGGCGGCTGGCGCTTGGATGCGAAGGATACTCTATTTTCATCGCGACAGCCAACCTAAACAAACTTAACGGAGACTTTACAGGAACATTCCAACTGGACAGGGCGCTTTTAAACAGGGCCCACATAACTCTTGACCTCGACCACCTTCCATTCAGGCCCACACCTGAAGACAAAATGATTATTGAAGAACGCAAAGCCAACCCAAAAGTAGACGTTCCACCACCACAAGATTTGAGCAACAAAATAATCGCTGCAAACAAGGAAATTGTTCTTGCAGCAAAACGCCTGGAACCATACGCACTTGCATTCAGATTCTTGATTGATGAAGGACTTGACTATTGCGACAAAGACAAGTATCATGAAAAATCAGCATTTCCAATGCTTTGCGCAGACTGCACATACAGTGGAAAAGAAATGTGCTCGCGTATCAAATCCTCATCTGACAGAACAACGCCAGCTGTGAAGGCATTAGCACAAGCATTCTCTTACATGGCAAGATTGAAGACAGGAAAATATGCTGAAATCGACACATTCGACGCGCTTCTGCAAGCATTCAAATTCACTACCTACCATGGCAACCTCAATGAAATCATTGCACAAGAAGAATATGTTGGAAGAAAGCAAGCAATGATGGACGAAACAGTGGAAAAACTCACAAAGCAAGTTGAGTTATTCAAAGAATACATGCCTGCTTTGCTACAAGGCCACAAACCAGTCATCATCCAATATCAAGATAAAAAAGGAAAAGATATAATCACGCCGCATACGCAACAGTTTGCAGACGCTTTAACCCAAAATAAAATTGCATACACAACACGAAACTTAAAAGACGAACTAAAATCACAAGGCATAGGAACTGGCTGGATCGATGCCTATGTCAGAAAGGTGGGTGTACAAAAATGATTAATGGTTTGACTCCTTTGGATTTTGGTGGGAAGAGGTATTTGTCTGTTGAACAGGCGCTTGCGGAGTTGGCCGAGTATGGTTCTGTGCCTGATGTTCTGCCAGCACCTTCAATATTGCCTG
>JACQIC010000021.1 GCA_016198725.1 Candidatus Aenigmatarchaeota archaeon
GTCACGGCAGCAGAAGCAACCGCGGCGCAACAGTCACCGCACAACTCACAAGCATCATCCAAACACTCAGACTCAGAAAAATAAACGTGCTCCAAGGACTCCAAAATATCCTCAGCCCACTTCAAACAACTGAATGATTACAAACGTCCACAAGGTTTAAAAATAGGGTATTTGAGTTATTCTTGATGGTTGCAGTTGTTGTTCACGGTCCTCCTTGGTTTTTTTTGCTTGATGCGGCGCTCGCGTTTTTTGGACTTGCTGCCGCAATGGTTATTGTGCTTTTGTCAATGAAAGCTTTGAACCTGACAAAAGAGCGGAAGTTTTTGTATTTCACGATTGCATTCACTCTGACAGGAATGGGGTTATTTGTGCGTTCTGTCACTAATGTAATTGTTTTTTTGATTATTCCTTATGTTGATAAGGTCATGTCTTCTGGTTTGCGTGATTTCAGAGGCACGTTTTTTTTTGTCGGGTATGGCTTGTTCATAGTGTGCAGCATTATTGGATATGTTCTTTTGGCAGTTTCCACTATGAAGATTCGCGAGCCGAGAATAACTATACTTCTCACTGTTCTTGTTTTGCTTCTTTTGGGCTTGTCTTCCAGTTATTTTTTTGCGTATTACCTGACCGCCATTACTCTGCTTGGGTTTATTACTTTTCATGTTTGCAAAAACTGTCTTGAGAGAAAATCAAAAAGCGCGTTTTTGGTGTTTTTCTCATTTCTTTTGCAGTTCGTAGCGCATATTGCTTTTGTGCTTGAAAGCGTTCACCCGATGTTTTACTACTTTGGCAGCATTGCTTTGCTTGGCGGATATGGCGTTTTGCTGACTGCGCTGGCTAATGTTTTAGTGGGGAGAAGATGAACAGGAGAAATCGGCTTGAAATAATTCACGACATGCTTCGCGTGACTAACGATTTGGGTGGCAAAATTTTGCCAACGCATTTATTGTACAAATCAAACCTTTCCCATGAACGAATGAAAGGGTATATTGAAGAGCTTAAGCAAAAACAGCTTTTAATGGAAATGACTGAAAAGGACAAGATTTTTTTTGCGATTACCGAGCAAGGCAGAAGATTTCTTATGCAGTACAAACAGCTTACAGAATTTGCTGAAGCATTTGGATTGTGAATATTGACAAGGTGTCAAAAACCACTGGTGAAACACCAGTGGTATGAATAGTGGTTTTTGAGCATCACAGAAATCTTTTAGATTTCTGGGACACAAAAAATCCATGGATTTTTTCGTGTGCTCACGATTTTCCAGTATTTGGTTTTGCGCTAGCAAAACCACCAGTTAAAAACTGGTGGAAAATAGTGACATTTTTATATATTCAAAGTTAATACATTATTATGCGTTTCTCACAAACAGAAATTAAGGATTTGCTGCGTGCTTGGCTTCTTATCTCGCTCGCGTTTGCAATTGCGTTTCATGGTTTTTCATTAAGCATAAAGTTTCTAATTCCATTCGCGATTTCTGCGTTCACTGCAGGCATTGGTTTTTTACTGCACGAGCTTGCGCACAAGGCAGTTGCGCAAAAGTACGGCTGCTGGGCGGAGTTCAGAGCGTTTGACCAGATGCTTTGGCTTGCTGTTGGATTGAGTTTTTTTGGCGTGATTTTCGCTGCGCCCGGCGCAGTTATGATTCGCGGGCTTATTTCTGCCAGAAAACACGGGCTCATAGCGCTTGCAGGGCCTGCAACAAACATTGTTTTGGGCTTGGGGTTTTTAGCTGTTGCAGTTTTGTCTCCGGCCCAGTTGATGATGCAAACCGGCGCGCTTGGTGCAAGAATTAATTTCTGGCTTGGCTTGTTTAACATGCTTCCTTTCATGGGATTAGACGGAACTAAAGTTTTGTTGTGGAACAAAACAGTCTATGCACTTGCGCTGATTCTATCAATCATTCTGGTGTTTGGAAGCAGTTGGATTATATGAATCAGATTAACGCAATTCAGCATATCCTATCCAGTCTGATTCTGGGTGGGTAATGACTATTTGGGGAGACTGAACTTTAAGGTCTGTTCTGTTTTTAAGCGAGGCGATTTGCAATAATTCTCTTAAGTATGACTCAAATATTGGCAGATATTTTGCGCGTGTTGCCAGCAAGTGTCCTGCTCGTTTTTTTGAGATTTCATTAGAAACTTCTTTGTTTTCATTATCTGCTATAATGTATTGTTGTATCTTATCAATAATGTCATTAGCATCAGAACATTCTTTGATTGCTTCTGCTGTAACAAGTTGCTTGTAGCCGTACTGTTTTGTATTGGTTGACGGCACCATGAATAATGGTCCTCCTTCTGTTGCTTCTACAAAGTTATTTAGTCTTTTGTCTGTTCGTTCAATATTCCGTGCATTGATTGTAATGTCAGCGAGTGCATAGAAATCTTTTAACACTCCTTGTTCGTTTACACAGCAAATGTGTTCTTTATACTTCTGTGGAATTTGGTCTTGCGGCGTATCACCCACAAAGTAAAAAAAGCAGGAGGTGCATAACGTGTCAACTATTTGTGTGAGTTCATGATATGTTCTTCCTGACAATGTGAGTTTATCTTGAACTGGCATTGGGCTGAAACCAATAGTTATAATTCTTTTTCCTTGTATGTTTTGTTTCACGTATTTTTCCCTTAACTCCTGTTTTTGTTTTTCGTCCATCGGAACAACACAATTTTTCAGCAGGGCTGCATCAATTCCTAACTTAACATACCCTGCACCATAAGACTGTGATGTGTCTGAAAACGTGCGTACGATAACATCAATACTTCCTTCTCCCCACTTCATTCCATTACAGTCTGACAAAATTTCATTCTCTCTGTCGCGCACAGCAGTGTATCCTGAAAAAGTAATTCTCGCCTTAATATCTGAAATTTTCAAATATTCGTAAAATGTTTTCATTGCGTACAAGTCAGACAGTTCTTGGTAGCTCAAAATAACGTTTTGTTGGTTCAGTTTATTCATGCTACACAATCCATTTTGTTTCGTGATGAGAAAGGACGATGTGCTGGCGGATGTGTATGTCAGTAGTGTTTGAAGCGGTTTTCAGCATTTCTTTGACTTGCGATTCTATTAGTGGAAGATATTTGGCGCGTGTTTCAAGAAGATGTTTTGTTCTTTTCTGGGAAAGAACTTCTGATTCATTTTCAATATGCGTTATGTATTCATTGAGTCCGTCTATGAGCTGGTAAAATGAGCAGTGTGTCTTGATTATTCCTGCCTCGACAAGCTGGTTATAGCCTTATTGTGCAGTATTTTTTGGCTTAATCATGAATAATGGCCCTCCTTCTGTTGCTTCGACAAAGTTGTGCAGTGTAATGTCGCGTGGGTGTAAGTTTTCCGCGTTTATGGCAACATCTGCTATTGCGTAAAAGTCTTTCAAAATTCCTTTTTTGTTTACGCAAAACACTTGTTCTCTGTAATCAAAAGGAATATGTTCTATTTTTGTTTCGCCAACAAGGTAAAATAAACACGCGCCGCGCAGAGCCGCAATAATTTCAAGAATATATTTAAAGCTGTGACAGTCTGAAGCTGGAGTGTAGCTTATGACTGCAATCTTATTTTTGTCAACAACATTGTGTTTTTTCCGCAAGCTTTCCTTTTGTTCTTTTGTCAATTGAAGTGCGCTGTTTTTTAGCAGTGAAGCGTCAATGTCAAGCACGCTGTTATCTTCGCCAAACCACTTTTTAACATCACAATACGTGCGTATGACAACATCCGCAGGTTTTAAATCTTCTTCTTTAATGTAATTGGTTAGTGTTCTGAAGTTCTTGACTTGTATTCTCTAGCACCAAAATCTATTTATTCTTGGTATATACTTAGGATATACTAAGATGAAACGTA
>JACQIC010000029.1 GCA_016198725.1 Candidatus Aenigmatarchaeota archaeon
GAAACAGAAGAAGATAAAAAGATAGACTTGGGAATACAAATTCAAATTATTAATAGGGATATTTCAGTCATAAACCAACAAGAAAGAGAGGAAAATCTTCGCCATCTTGAACTAAAGTTGCGCATTGCAAACCAACGCTTGGAACAAGTGACTGAGAACTTCGAACAAGAAGGAAAAACAGAAGAACAGATTAAGAATGATGCATCTGTTCAACAATTAACCAGACTAATAGCTGGTTTTGAAAGTGCAACAGAGCAGGAGGAAACCGCATACGAATCCCACAGAACAGAAGCAGCAGAAGCAAGACAGCAAGCAGAAATATTAAAGTTTGAAAAAAATAATTATTTTTTAAGAAGTGTGGCTGTAATGACTGCGCTGCTTAAAGGCTACCGTGAGTTTTCAGGGCTTGCACAACTTAGCTCATTGTTTATTAATGATGAAGAGCTTGACAAGCGAAGAAACCAGATAGATGAACAGTTCTGCGAAAGCATACTGTTTGGAGGAACAAAGTGCTGGACGTCAAAAATCTGCGACGGCTACATAGACACAACACCTCAAGGAAGCACGCTAATAACAAAAGGGCCGTCAAAAACACCTTTTGGGTTTGTTCATCTTGAAGCAGAAAAATCACTGCCAATGCACACAGTGCAGGAAGGTAGAAAAACAACACTATTCCAGTACAAAGTCACATACTCTATCACAAATCCGCTTGACAAGCCAATGTTTTACAACCTTGAATTTGCATCAACAGACAAAACAGTCAAAATATTTACAGAAGACAAAATAATTGAAAAAGAAACATTTGATGGAAAGCTTGGAAGCGACGCGCTCATTCCACCATTAAGCAAAACAGACTACACTTCAATCTGCCTCACGTGGACGCCGGCCATAACCTCATTTGACGGCAAACGAGAAACACGATTCTGCGTGCCAATTAGCCAGTATGAAGGAGCCGCTACAAAACCATACGGACAAACAACAACTGTTCCTGTGACCGGCAAACAAGTAACAATCCAAGGATTCAGGTACAGCCCAAACATCATCACTATTGACGAAGGTGAAAGTATCACGTGGACAAACCAGGACGACACTGGACATACAGTTACAATCATGCAAGGACCAGAAACATTTGACTCAGGAGAAATTGCACCAGGACAACAATTCAGCTACACGTTCACAAAACCAGGAACATACTCGTACGAGTGCAGCATACACACTGCAATGAAAGGAAGCATACGCGTCAATCCGGAAGCTGTACGGCCAACAACACCAACACCTGAAAAAAAAGAAGACTTTAGAAACTTTTGAAAAATTTTCTGTATTCGCTCGGCTTCGCCTCACTCATACGCGAAAATGTCAAGAACCACCGGTCAAAGACAAGCGGCATGATGTGTAATCGATGCAGGACTCTGCGTGGTTCTTGACACTCAGGATTCCACCAATCCAGCGGTTCTTGAGCACAACAGATTCCACCTCGAAACCACCAATCATAGATTGGCGGAATACTGTTGTTTAAAAAATCTCGTGTGAGGCGAAGCTGAACTCGAGATTTTTCCGTTGATTTTCCGGATTTTCTCCAGAAACACATTTAAAGAAATTTTTTCAGATTGTTGTTTGAGGTGGTTTTAATGAAAACAACTTTGGAACAACAAATTATTGACAAAAAACTGCCTGCAGTTGAGCAGTTTGTAAAAGAAATGGAAGAAAAACCGTTTATTTATCTTGGAAACGGGCACTGGTATTCGCGCCAGACAGACTGCATTTACAAGCTGACAAACAGGAAACTGGAGTTTGTTGCGCAGTATAAAGTATAGAGAAAAGGTTTAAATATGAGTTATAACATATGTTATAATTGGATTGCAACGCTTATTCAAAAAGTTGACAGAAAACAGTGCCCCATCAGTATTACGGAGCACTGCTGGGAACGAACTCGAAGAAGAAAAATTTGCGACGCAAATATTGCGGTGTACACAGTACGCCATGGAAAAATAGCTCAAATGAAAAGCACTTATCCTAACAGGATATGTTTTATTTACCACGAAGGAAAATCAAATACCACTTATGAAACAATAGGTGAATTTGGAAAACACTGTATTGAGGTTGTAACAATATGGAAAAGCAAAGGAAAGAACTGAGATGTAATTGCGACGGATATTTTGAAGAGCAAATAATTCAAAAAGAATTTTATTATCCTATAATGATGTGTAAAAAGTGTGGACATCGTGTTTTTACTGTTGAACAAGCCAAACAATATGTACGCTTGGATAGTATTCATGAAAAGCTAAAGCGCAAACGTAAAATTATACGCATAGGAAATGCATTAGGAGTCACACTGCCGAAAGCACTTGAAAATCTTGGAATTAAAGAAGGAGTGTTAGTGTCTTTTCAGCAGTTGGGAAAGAAAAGTCTTAAACTTGTGATAGGATGACCGAAAGTCTAAAAAACCAGCATTACACTCAAGGTTCATGCGCCTGTTACAACACATCAAAAGCACACTTTTTATTTTTGGCACATCTTTTCTGGCAGGACCAAACTTTGTCTATTCAGCACTCATTGATGCGTTGTACTGGTTTCTGACATTTCTGATTGCGACAACTGCAAAAAATTTCTTGACATCAGAAGTGTACAAACTACAGCCGGCAGTTCCAAACCCAGCACTTCTCGTGAATGACACCGCCGCTGCCGTGACAATCTCGACAATAAGATGGTATTTTATTGACAGCGCACTCATCATACTTTCTGCTTTTTTGCTTCAAATAATCACGTACAGCGCATGTAAAGGACTAATCTGGCTGATACTTCTTGACAAAAAGCCAACAAAAGAATATTTTATTGGATTTCTCAAACTCAACCTGTTCTGGTGGCTTCTCTGGCTGACTCCTCTGCTGGCAATATTATTAGGGCTTAAAGCCAGCTTTTTTGCACCCGTGGCAGTTATTGCGTTTATAATTTACCTTCACCTAACCAGCATTCTTCATATTGCATTTACAGAAAAACAAAACATCAAAAAAGCACTCACCAAAACATTCGTTCTCGGTATAGGAAAAGCGCACCACTTTGCACTGCCATATACGCTTGGCATTGCATTTTACTTGGTTCTATCGCAAGTCTTCAGACTTCTGCCTCAAGATCAGAAAAGCATGCTGGCCGCAGGAATCATGTTCTTAATATTCTACCTGACATGGTTCAGAGGATTCATACTCAAGATGTCAAAAACCATTGGTGAAACATAGTAGCAGGAATAATGGTTTTTGAGCATCACAGAAATCTTTTAGATTTCTGGGACACAAAAAATCCATGGATTTTTTCGTGTGCTCACGATTTTCCACCAGTTGTATGCTGGTGGAAAATCGTGACATTTATATATCTAAGTTTTCATAGTATGACAGAAAAGAGGGTGTATGAGAAGAGCGCAGCTAACAGTCTTTGTCATTGTCGGACTTGTCATTATGCTTTCTGCGGCAATCATATTATATTATGCTTCCAAAAGAATACCGATAGAAGAAGTCTTGCTTGTTCCAACAGAAGCAAAGCCAGTGCATGATTTTGTGACTAATTGCATTGATATTGTAGCAAAAGAAGCAGTTGAGAGACTTGGCACACAGGGAGGATACATCAATCTGCCTGGAATAATTGCAAAAACCCCGAGCAGTTACATACCAGTTGATTCCAGCGCAGTGTTCAAAACACCCTTGTGGTATTATGAAGGTGAAGACCGCACGCCATCAATACAAGACATTGAACAAGACATCAGCGCATACGTTACAGCACAACTGCGCACGTGCACAAAAGGATTTACGTCACACCAGCAATTCAGCGTTGCGGAACAAGCAAACATAACCACTGCCACAACACTGACAGAAGAAGACGTGCGAATAAAAGTCATCTGGCCATTACTCTTGACAAAAGGGCAGACAACAACCTCAATAAAAGACTTTGCAGTCAAAGAACAAGTAAAGCTCAAAAAAATCTGGAAAACTGCAAAAGCAATCATGAACTCGGAAAATAAAGGAACTTTCTTTGAAAACCTCACAATTGACTGGATGAGCGGCAACCCAAACATTCCAATGGACGGATTTGAGTTTTCATGCAAACCGCGCAGGTGGAAACTTCCTGAAATAAAAACAGAACTGCAAACAAGCTTATCAACAAATCTCCCATACATACGGCTTGAGAACACGAACTATCCTCCATTCAATGAAAAACGCAGTTCTTACAACGACATATCAAAAGCACGTGAACGAATGCTCAAAAATCTTGAAGCAGACCAAACAATAGAACAGCAAAAACTGCCGCAAGCACCAGAAGATGCCTATGAATTCTTCAAAATGACAATGGACGCAGGAGCGCCGCCAAGCGAACTTGTCGCCAGTTTCACCTACCAGCCAGAATGGGAGCTTAGCATGTCAGCACAGCCAAACAACGGGCAAACGCTCATCTCAAACAACGCACGAGGAGGAGGCGTGCTCAGATTGTTCTGCATCAACCAATGGCATTTCACATACGACGTTATTTATCCTGTGAAAGCAACACTCAGAGACAACAGCGCTTTTGCAAACACGGGCTACCAGTTCAGCTTCGGGTTTCCGGTCCTGATTGATGATAATGCAGAAAACAGAATAAATTTTGGACTGCAAAAATTCCAAGCAGTACCTGTTACAACAGAATTTTGCGAAGAATTAGGAGACCAGCTGGTTGACATACGCGCAATAGGCGCAATCACAGGATCAATCATTTCATCAGAACTCAAAGACGCGAACATCACATACAAATGCTTCACGCAAACATGCGAGCTTGGCACCACAACAGCAGATGAAGGCGCATACAGGCTGCGAACATACCTGCCGCGCGGATGCAAAAACCCATTTATTACAGCATCAAAAAACGGTTATCTACCGCAAACAAAAGCACTGGAAGGCACAAGATTAGCAATAGAACTGCCAAAACTAACAAAAGTAAACACGAGCATAGCAGTGCACCCGTACTATCTGCCGGAAGACAAGTTCATAAGCCAACAATCACAACTTTCACCAGGACAGGAAGCGCTCCTGCACATCACGCACAAAAATACTTCTTTTGAACAAACACTCACTCTCCCAAGCAATCAAACAACACTTGAACTGCTCGCAGGAGAATACGAGCTTGAAGTCATACTTGCAGTAAGAGGAAAACAAGTTGGCGGATACAAAAATGAAAAGCTTAAAATCAGCGCAGACGAACTGTCAGGAGCTCAAAACATGGCCGTGCACGCAGTGGAATTCAGGCCACACCCGCGAACAGATGAAGAACAATACAAGATGACAACATTCATATTCGCCAATCAAAAATACAAAGAAGAATTACGCCCGGAATTACAATGAGAAATATTAAAAACAGAAAACACGCCGGATTGCTGCTAATTACACTGATTGCGCTATTTGTGCTTGTTCTGCATTTCACTTCTGCGCTTACAATCCAGCGCGCAGCAAACCCTGCAACAAACATCACAGAAAACAGTGCTATTATTACATGGCTCACAGACACGCCGGCAACAAGCATTGTACAATTTGGCACCACACGCGACACCACAGAAATTGCAGAAGACCAAACACTTGTTGTCAGCCACAACACTATGCTTTCAAACCTGCTGCCGAGAACAACATATTTTTATAAGTTCAAAACAGTTGATTCAACTGGAAACACGCGTGAAGATGACAGAAACGGCGCGCTCTTCCAGTTCACCACAACACAACCAAGCGACAGAACCCCCCCGAGCATAACAAATGTCCAGATTCTTGACAGACAAGACCAAAGCACAACAATCGGCTGGGTAACAAATGAACCAGCAACATCAAAAGTTTTTTTTGGCGAAACAACGCCAGCTCAACAACAAAGCACAGCAGGACTGACTACTGAACACGCAGTAACAATTCAAACCACAAACGGCGCCACCTACAAGTACGTGATAAACTCATGCGACACGTCCATCAACTGCGCAAACAGCACACTGCAAGGATTCATTGCAGGAATGCCTGCAGAAGCGCCGCCACTCACAATAGACATACCGCCAAACAACAAAGACAGCCTGCTCACGCTTAACGGAACAACAAGGCCATTTGCAAAAATCAGCGCATTTGTCAACAATGAAAAAAGCAGAACTGTTATTGCAGATGAAAAAGGAAGATTTGTCCTAAAAGACATACTTCTGCCGGCTGAAGAAGCAGACATAAGAATCGAAGCAACAGACCAAGCAGGAACAACGCAAAAAACAGGACACACCAAAATAGACAGAACACCGCCGCGAATCATTCTAAAAAACGTCAGCGCAGTTGTCACGCAACCACAGCTCCTTCTTTCAGGAGAAACAAACAAGTCGGTCAGCATAGAGTTCACAGTACAAAACATACAAGACCAGATACCGCCACAGCAAGTGATTAATCTCAGAATTATGCGCACAGACAAAAACAGAGCTGAACTAAGCTGGGACGCATCAACAGAAACAGACTTCAAAGAATACCTTGTGCTGCGCAATGGAGAAAGAATAGCGAAAACAACAAGCACAAGTTTTGCGGATAACACTGCACCCCCGCAAACAAACATTTACGAAATAATAACTGCAGACATGAGCTGCAATCTCGGCGCTCCATCAAACAGCGCGAGCGCAGTTATAACTGGAGAAGATATGCCGCAGCCGGAAACACCAGTGCTTGAATGCGAACAGCCAACAGGCGGCCTGCAAACAGGAGAAGGACAGTTCAGCATACCAATAACACTCAATCCAGGACTCAACGCAATAAAACTGGTTGCGAAGGATACAGCAGGACATGTTGTAGAAGTAAACACTGCAGTAACATTTGACACAGGACCTCCGCAAATACTTGAAGATAACCTTGCAGCACTAACGCCAAGCTACATGCCCGAAGTCATAATCAGTGGACGAGTCAGTGAACAGGCAACAATACTCGTTTACATCAATAGCGAAACAAAAGTTGAAACTAAAGTCGTAACAAGTCCAGATGGAACTTTTGAAGCGCCAGTAGTTTTGCGCAGAGACCTTAAAATAAGAGAAACGCCACAGACACAACTTGACCTTGGAGAAGGATTTGAAAACACCATCATACTTGAAGCAATTGACCAAGCAGGCCTAAAGTCCAGAACACAACCAAAAAAAGTCGTTTTCGCAATGTGCGGCTTTGGCTCAAACTTTGACATAAGACTAACAAAGCCCCAGCCATCAATGCTTATTCCACGGCTGATTCTGCAGCAAATTCAGGAAGTAAGCCTGCTTGTCAACGCCACGTATAAAGGAAGATTTGATGTTGATATTCAAGACGTGAGCGTTAACCCTGTAATTGTTTCTGAAGAATTCGCAAACAGGTTTGACAACAAAATAGTAAGCCCAAGCCCATTTCTCAAAGAGATAGTTTCGCCAAAACAAGTCCTTGGACTGGCAAAACTAAAATTCACAGGAGTGCCAGAAGACGTGCCTTCAGAACAAAACGCGACCATGCTGCAGAAAGAAGAAGCAATAAGCAACCACCGCCTTGCTTTTACGCCAAATATCAGCACAGGCGTGCAGTCTGTTGGTAAAACAAAATCAGTTCCATTTGCAGAACTTGGCGCAGGATGCTTAGTGCCAGGACTTGGCTGCATGAAATTCCTTGTTGAATTAGAAATAAAATATCAAGAAAGAATACCAAAACCATTGCAAAGAGACCCAAGAACAAATCTTATTCTTCCACAGGAATTTGAACTGCGCGATGGAACAGAAAAAAAATGCGTGCCAATTGAAGTGTCAATTGACAAAAGACCGCCGTCTGACAAGATTCCAAAAGGCTGGCTGAAGTCTTCAATCAAAGTCATTGATTCTGTTATCGACTTATTTGATGCGGTGCTTAAACCCCTCACCATAATCGGGCAATACACCACTTATGCATGCCTTGGCACCAATGCTTTTGTTTTCATGGAAACTGCAGGTGAGCTTTGGAGCTGTGAAGGAAGTGCATGGGCCGCAAAAATATCAGGATGGATAGGCAAGGTAAGCGGTGAAGCAGCAATTGGCGGCTCGTCGCCTGAATTTGACGTTAGCGCTGCCCGTGCCGGGCTTTGCGAAAATGTTTATTCTGAAGGCTCAACAGAACTGCAGGCATGCATGGCCTGCCAAGAAGATGTTTCAGATTCATTGTATCAACTATATGAAGTAATGCAGCCGATATGCGACAGAGTAGCGTGCCCAAGCGCTCCAACACTGCAAACACACATCCGCGACCAATCAAACCAATTGGAAGAAATAACTGCTCCAATCAGTCCAGAGAAAGAAAATGAAGTAAGCAAATGGCGAGTAGGAGGCAGACTGTTCAAGTCAAAAGAAGGAGCGCCTGCTGACTGCGCGTTTACAAGTTTGCCTGAAAAAAGCGAGGCAACAAGACAAGCAATTGAATTGGAACGCAGCGTGCCTATGCGTCCTGTTACTGACATAACAGAATTTGGAGAAAGAATATTTGGCAGTCAAAAGATAGCACTTACTTATGAAGGACTTAAAAAAATATTTGACCAGACAAATGAGCTTGAAAAAGAAGAAACAGTTGAAGGAGGCATCACTAAAAAAGACTGCGAAAAATACACCAGACCAAGCCATCCAGCGTGCTGTGGAATGTCTTACAAAAGAGAATGGGGAACAGCATGCGGCTACTCCCTGCCGGTTGCAGGAACAGTTTACGAATCATTTGACGAGTTGAAAGAAAGCGTTTGCGAATCAGCGCAGGCAGCAAACAGGCAGGAAGACAAGAAACAAATGGACTGCGGTGGAATAGGAAGCGTGTTCAACGCAGTTGCAGGATTCTGCGAGCCAGGAACAGGAAACCCAGTAGTTGACCCTGTGCCAACGCGAATGCGATACAGAGACTCTGCATTGCCCGGCGGCGCGCGCACAAATGAAATTTACGTTCTCGTGCTGCCAAACAGCGAACAATATGCAAGCTTTTTTGCAGGAACAGACACTGCACGAACACGATATCGCGTAGTCAGAGGATATATTGTTGACAGGTTCAGGCCAGCAGAACAACAACTACAAACAGGAGAAACTGCAATAGACGTTCAAGCAAACACTCAGGCAGTTCCTGAAAACGGAGCAGACTTAACGCAGCACTTTTTCATAGAAACACAAGACCAGACAGGCACTGAAACAGGAACAGGACCCTCACAACAAACACAACAGGAACAGGCAAAACAAGCATTTGTCAACGCGCTCATATCAGTAGCAGACGACAATCCAGAAAACAGGCAAAGAGCAGAAGAAGCATATGAGTTCATCAGAAGCAAAATCGAGTTCAGCGGCAAAACATACATTGTCAAGCCTGCTGATGAAGGTTTCCTGCGAAGCTTCCAGTGCGGTTGCCTGCCGGCACTAACTGCAGGCATACAACAATGGCGCAACATATTTGGCACGTTCAGAACCTGTTTGCAAACAATCATGCTTACAGGGGATGGAAGTGAAGGAGCATGCCAGGCAATGCTGTCAACATACGCGTGCGACATGCTGTATGATGTGGTAAAATGCTTTGCAAACAAATGGAGCTCACCAGGAACAGGTGTACGTGCACAAGCAGAGTGGACAGACTTTCTTGGCATAATAACCAACACAGGCGCGCGCGTCCAGCAACGCGTACAAGCACGTTATGGAACAACTCATTTGTGGAGAACAATGTTTGTAGAGAAAAAATTAGTCAACAGCATCTGCGCATTCGCGTTCACAGGCACGTGGAACTTCGACGTCACAAACCTGTTCAACCAGCAAGTAGAAACAATACCTATAGCGAGCCAAGGATTCTACCCAAAATGCACAAGAAGATTTGTAACTTATGACCCATCAACAACACCAAGAGGCAAAACAACATGGGTGTACGACCTTGCATTTGGACTGGCTGCAGGCTCTGACCTGCGTTATCAAATTAAGCTCAAGTGTTCAAAAGGGTTCAGGTGCGATGCAGCCAACGGCTTTAGAAACGGAGAATGCGACTGCAACAAGCTTCCAAATGAAATTATTGAAGAAATATCCCCAGAATGCACTCCTGCGCTTCCTTCAGGAGGCCAGCTCGACAGAGGTGAAATTCTAAATACACAGTGCCTGCACACAATCCAAGGAGCAGATACATCAGGAGACGTTCGGTATGATACTGCAATTCTTTCTTGGAATTACATTGATCCAAGAACCAACCAGCCAGTTGAAGAACCTGTTGAGTGCAAGATTGATTTGGCAGGCGATGACGCGCCATCAGAATGCGGGTTTGACCCCTTCAGAGGAATGTTCAGGTGCTCGTTCGGCATGGGCGAAAGCGCTGTCAGAATTAACAGTCTGGAAACAAACTATCCACGCCAAACAACAGAAGGCACCCCAGTATTTGGCATAGGCGATAACCTAAATTTCACACTTCAAATAAGCCAGATGATGCCTGCTGAAAGGGCACGATTAAACCAAAACAAAAAATTCATTCTATACCAAATAAAAAACCAGAACAACGAAATTATTGCAGAACAAAATGAAAGAGGAAGATTCAGCGACAGGCTTATTTTGCAAACAGATGGAGATTACAGACGCGTACTTGACAGAGAATTTGAAGGAGTTGTAACCCGTGAGAGGATTGCAGGACAAAGAGCAGCACCACAAGCGCCACGACAGCTAAGAATTGAAGGAACAAGAAGAGTGCCAACAACAGGAATCCAGCTGCTAACAACAACAGACACGAGACAGCCAAATTATGTGTTTGTGTTCTACAGAGACAGAAACAATCAATTGTTTGACGTGTATGACGGCGGGGAAAACATCGGAGGAGCTGACGAACCATGCCGAAACGGTGCGGCAGTATCTGCCAGTGGTTTCAGAAAATTAAAGTGTCTGGCATCAAGACAGCGGCTGAGCACAGGAGTGCCAATCGATTTAACTTACACAAGTGCAGTTGCCGGCGAAACATCAAGAACATTAAAAGTTCATTTCACGCAAGCAATCAATACAGTTAATGAAATCTTTGCAACCCCAACTCCACAGCCAGAAGACTTGTGCACAAACCCTCAGCCAGTCCAGTGGACAGCAATATTCAAAGCAGTGAATGCTGACCAGAACGGGCATGCTACAACCCAAACAAGCCTTGACCCGTCAACAGGCGAGGAAGCTGAAAAAGAAACAAACTTCAACGTAATCTGCCAGCAGACTTCCCCGAAGTAGTGTAGTTTGTGGCGCTTGATGTCTTTTAAGAAAGCGCTGTTCATTCTTTTTCTTGTGGGACAGTCACGCCTGAGCTTTCGCTCAGGTCATTTTTCCACGC
>JACQIC010000022.1 GCA_016198725.1 Candidatus Aenigmatarchaeota archaeon
GTTTTATTCGGGCTTTTTGCATTTTATTAAAAAAAAATTTAATAAAACAGATTATGCTTTTTTGACATAATCTATGCACATGCCTGCAGCGACTGTTTGTCCTGAGTCGCGTACTGCAAAGCGTGCGAGCTGAGGATTGTCCTTCTGCTTCTCGATGACAAGTGGCTGCATTGGCTTTAATTTAATGACTGCAGCATCCCCGTTCTTTATGAAGTCAGGGTGTTCCTGCAGTGTTTCGCCATTTGCAGGGTTAATCTTTTTGACTATCTCTGTTACTTGGCATGCGACTTGTGCAGTGTGAATGTGGAACACTGGCGTGTAGCCAACAGTGATGACTGTTGGATGGTTCATCACGATGATGTTTGCAGTGAATTCAGTCACAATTGGAGGAGGACTGTCTATTTTGCCAAGTACGTCGCCTCGCGCGATGTCTTTCTTTTCTATTCCTCTGACATTGAAGCCAACATTATCTCCTGGTTCTGCTTCAGTGACTGATTCGTGGTGCATTTCAATTGTTTTAACTTCGCCAGTTATGCCTTTACCTTCTCTTCCAGGCACAAAGATGACTTTGTCACCGACTTTCATAACTCCTGTTTCAACTCTGCCGACAGGAACTACTCCGATGCCTTGAATGTTGTACACATCCTGGATTGGTAGGCGCAGTGGAAGAGTTGTTGGTTTTTCTGGTTCTTTTAGCGAATCAATTGCTTCAAGAAGCGTTGGCCCTGTGTACCATGCCATTTTTGTGGTTTTTTTCGCAATGTTTTCTCCAGGGTATGACGCTATTGGTATGACTGTTGTTTGTTCTGCGTTTTTCCAGCCTGAAACTTTTAATAATTGAATTGCTTCTTTCTTGAGCGCTTCGAACTTTGCCTGGTCGTAATTGACAAGGTCCATTTTGTTGCATGCGATAATAATCTGTCCGACTCCGAGTGTTTTCGTGAGGAATGCGTGTTCGCGTGTTTGTGCCTGGATTCCTTCGCTTCCAACAACAAGAACGGCAGCGTCTGCTTGTGACGCGCCTGTGATCATGTTCTTGATAAAATCACGGTGTCCTGGCGCGTCTATAATTGTAAAATCGAATTTTTGCGTGCTGAACTTTTTGTGCGAAAGGTCAATAGTGACTCCGCGCTCTCTTTCTTCTTTAAGCTGGTCCATGACAAATGCAAATTCAAAACCGCCTTTGCCAAGTTCTTCAGCTGTTTCCTTAAGTTTTCTAAGCGTTACTTCATCAATATTTCCTGAGTCGTACAGTAATCGTCCAACAGTGGTTGACTTACCGTGATCGACATGTCCTACAAATACAATGTTCAAGTGTGGTTTTCGTTTTACCATATTATTCTCCTCCTTCGATTAGTGTAAAAGGTAGCTCATAATTATAGCAGGCAATTTATAAACCTTACCATTATGCGGCTGCTCTTTGCGCGCGCTTGCGCTTTTCCTTCTTCATGCGCTTGCGCTGCCATTTCCAACGCATCTGCCGCTTCTTTTTCCAGCGTCGAGAACCACGTTTCATGCTATTGTGGAGAATACAGTTTATTATAAATGTTACTCATTTTCAATTTCACAATCAAGTTCTATTGCTCGTTGCATATTTCTGTCTGTTGTAATATAATCAGGGTCGTTTTCGCCAATGTTTATCACAACATACCTCGTTAAGAGTATGTCGTGATTGTCCTGATGCTGGACTTGCTGTATTCGTTTTGCCAGCGCATCAAGGGTTGCAAAAACAGGTCTGTTGAAGTCTTCTCTTTGTCTTATACCAATCGAGCCAAATCCATCATTCTGTTTATACACAAAGACTATGTGTGCTCGATTGCCAAACAAGCTGCCAGCTAAAGTGTCTTCCGCTAAAACCATAACAAGCGGCTCGTAACCGTCATCGCTTAAAACCGCAGCAGCAGCATATGCTGCTTCTGAGCAGTCAACAGGTGCTCCTTCATGAACTATTTGAAATCCGTAGAAATGACTTCCATCATCAAAATTATTATTGTGAAGCGCTCTTGCCATTAGAAAATTGCAGTACGATTGTGCTTGTCGAGGAGTTCGTATGTTTTCTATCGCTTCATTCCAACTCATTCTTTCATACTCTTCCCAAGTAAAAAACTCATGATGGTCAACGACAGGAGCATTCTGAATCTGGCGAGCATCATCATAATTCTTAAAATACGCGCAACCTGACAAGCCGGCACAAACAATTGCACTTGCTGCAAACCTGCGTAAAATATCAGAGAGTAGCATGCTTGAACTTTTTGAACCATTTCATATAAAGTAAACGTAACCAGAAAACACGTAATAAAATAATGCCAAAGTGCATTAATAATGGAAATTCTCACAAAATCTCTTCCAAAATTAATGAGATTTGCTATACTATCAATGCCCCAGCCGGGATTTGAACCCGGGTCTCAGCCTCGAAAGGGCCGAATCCTTGGCCGGACTAGACTACTGGGGCAAATTGCCGAGTTTGCTTTGCTTACTCAGGCGATTTGTTGAAAAAACTACACTTGAATAAAAAACTTCGCTTAAATATATAACTTCGGTTTTCGAATACTTCATATACCAATTGTGTTTTATATAAGTCTGTCATGCATACAAATTTTTATATTTTCATAATTGTTATTATTGTCATACTTGCAGGATTGGCAACAGATAATCTTACAGGAGACGTGATTCGTTATAGATTTGGGCCTGCGTCAAAGACTTGTTTTGAAGATGGTGAGTGTGGGAATGGTTTTTGCCAAAAATTGCGTGGTGAAGAAGACCAAGGCAGGTGCAGGCCTAAATACAATCAGGGTACTATGTGTTATAAAAATGTGCAGTGCAGGTCACTTTGCTGCAATGCAGTTTGCAGTAATACTAATATCTGTTATCCGAACTATAGTCGCGGACAAAATTATGCGAGCAAAGTTGTCCGCTCCTAATAAGCAAAGGACAATATCAATAATCAATTATTTGTGTCCTTTGCTATATCCGCAAAAAATAAACGAACTTCATGAAACAGTTTCAAGTAAAAGACTTATTTTTCGCACACCTGATGGACTGAAATAATTATTCTCAGAATTTGTCTGTAAGATTTTCAGATAGGCACGTATCAGTAAGCTTTATTATATGCTCCTCAATTATTTAAAGAATTCTGGGCCTATAGCTCAGCTTGGTCAGAGCGCTGGTCTTATATGACCGCCTGCGCAACAAAAAATTTTTAAGCGCGGGTTTTAAGCGAGCCAGAGCGCCGGGGTTCAAATCCCCGTAGGCCCATTTTTGTTTTATTATATTATTCTCTGTATGTCTGCAGGCAGGTGCTATATGTTTAGTTGTTCAAACACTGACTTGATTAGCAGTGGAAGAACAATTGTTGCGTCAGCTGGTACTTCTGCAAATTTTCCGCCTTCTTTTTTTGAAAGAAATTTTCCCCATGAAACACTTTCTGAATACGTGCAGCCGGACAGTCCACCCCAGTGAGCTGGTTCTGGGCATATGCGTACGCCATACTTGTATTTGACTGTTTTTGCTTTTCCTGTGGCGTTATTTAATAATTCTAAATAAGGCGCGATTTGTTGCGCCCAGTTGCGTGGCACGCCTCCTCCAATTGTAAAAATTCCGAGTGTGGTTTGTTTTTGTATTCTTTCTGCAAAATCGTCGAGGTCAAGAAACGGGTCAAACTTCAGCTGAGGTTTTCCTGCAATTGCCTGTTTTTGCCTTTGTAATGCAACATCAAGGCCAAGTTCACAATCAGTAAATGCAGGAATGTATACTGGAATGTTTTTTTCAAATGCAGATTTGAGAATTCCCCTTCCTTTAACTTTTTGCAAATGATTTCCTATGTAATTCAGTAATTTCCAGCTGCAAAATGTTTCTTCAGAGGGCAAGTCATCAAGAATTTCGGCCACAATACGCTCAATATCGTCGAGGTTTTTTTCAAGTTCGATTGTGTCATAAATCCTGTTGCACCCTTTTTGGTAAAGTGCTGAATCATTTTGGTCAGGGCTGCACTTAAAATGTGGCAAACTCATGTTTTCCACGAGCCCGTGTGTGATTAATGCGCCTGTGCTTACAACAGCGTGAATTACTCCTTTGTCTATCAGGTCTGTAATGATAAGTCCCATTTTTGCCGCAGTCATTGCGCCTGAGAGTGTAAGAACATTGAATGAGTTTTTGTCGCTGAACATTTCGCAAAGAACATCGTGCGCTTCGCCCACACAACGGCCTCCAAAAGAAGTTTTTTTCATGGCGTTAACGAGCGCAAGAGAAGAAGAACAAGCAGACAAATCTATGGCTTGAAGCGGTTCAAGACCAATATCATTGCCTGTGACAAAATTATTTTTATCTCTTTTATCCGCCCATATCATTACATTTACCCCGCAGCATATGAAAAAAAAATGACGGAAACTATATAAAAGTTTGTGATGTATTGTTTTTTGTTGTTTAAAACTCAGATTTCGTGTCCAAATTTTTTTGCGGTAGTTTGAAGTTTGGCATACGCATTATCAAAATTTGTTCCTTTTATCTCAATGATGCCGGAGAGAGTATATTCGCAACAAATTTCAAGCGAGACTTCTTCTGGGATGTTGTGGTTCTTCTTTACTTCTTTTATTGCTTTGTCTACTTGCTCGTCAAGATCTGGGCCTTCTAAGTGATGTCTTAGGTCTGTTTCAAATGTTTCTACAGCATCATTGTAACCGTGCTTCATGTACAACCACAATTCGTATTCTTTAGTTGTTGGATAAAACCAGCCAGTCATCGCATATTCTTCCATTACAGGACTGCCTTGTTTAAATCTTTTGCAAAATTCAATAGGGTTTTTTGCAACGTCTTTTGTTGCAAATCCTTTTGATTTAAAATTCTGTATTGCTGTTTCTATTGTGTCCATGAATTAAACCTCCATTAACTTTTTTGCTGCTTTTATCATCATTTCCAATTGCTCGTATGCTTCTTGTCCTCTTGTTTTGAGTCCGCAGTCAGGGTTTATCCAAATTTTGCGAGGGTCAAGTGGAAGTGATGAAGGGATTGCGAGCATTTCTTCAAGGAGTGGGATTCTTGGGCTGTGGACGTCATACACTCCCAGGCCAATTGAGCCTGAGAAACCGCTTTGTTGTAATGCGTGTGCTGTTTTTCCTTTTGCCTTGCTGTCTTCAATGCTTAAAACATCAACGCCCATGTCATTTATGGCGTGCATTATTTCAGAAAATTCGGAAAAACACATGTGTGAATGAATAACAACATTGTTTGGAACATTTGCAAACACAAGCCGGAAAGCGTTGACTGCGTGATGCAGGTAATGTTCTCTCATTGCAGGATCAAGCGGCAAACCTTCACGAAGCGCGGGCTCATCGATTTGTATGTGGGTTATGCCTGAACTGACAAGATCCTCTACCTCTTCAGCAAGTGCTCTTGCGATTTCATACATTTGTGCTTCTTTTGAAATGTCTTCTCTTTGAAAAGACCATTGCGTCATTGTGACTGGTCCTGTGAGCATGCCTTTGACTGGTTTCTTTGTGAGTGATTGGGCATACGTAGTCCATTCAACAGTCATTGGTTTTGGCCTGCTGACAGTTCCGGTAATTACAGGCGGCCTGTATTGTCGTGTGCCATAAGACTGTATGCGGCTGTTTATGGTGGTAAAACCATTCAACTGTTCAGCAAAGTATTCAACCATGTCTGAGCGTTCAAATTCCCCGTGTACAAGAACGTCCAAATCAAGTTCTTCCTGTTTTGCAATGCATTCCTTTATGAGGTTGCGCACGTATTGCTTGTATTCTTCTTCTGGAATTTTTCCTTTTTTCCAATCACTGCGGATATTTCGTAGTTCTTTTGTTTGGGGAAAGCTTCCAATGGTTGTTGTAGGGTAAGGTGTGCTGCTCACCCACGGTGTTTTGCGTTTGCGCTCAAACCGTTCTGTTGGTAGTGGCGCATTTTGTTCTTGTATGCTTGCGTACTTGATGGTGTTTGCGCGTATAGCTTCAAGTTCTTGGAGTTTTTCAACAGCAAATGAAAAATGCTTTTTTGCAATTTCCGTTTTCTCATCTTTAACAGTCAGCGGTACGTGCAGCAATGGACATGATGGGCTGATAAAGAGCTTTTCGTCAGGAATTTTTTTAATAATTGTGTCAAGAATTTTTTGTGTTTGTTTTGTTGTTTTCCAGACATTTCTGCCGCTAATAACGCCTGCAATCAGGATTTTATTTGCAGGAAATTGTGAGAGCAGTTCAAGATTTGCGGGGCCGTCAATAAAATCGAGTCCGATGCCTTGAACAGGCAAAGCAAACAACTGTTGCGCAAATGCGTTTGCGGCGCCAAAATAAACATGCAAGTGAACAGGTAGTTCAAGCTTTTCTGCAAAATCAGTGTACTGCACAGGCATCCCGTGAGTTATGAACGAAGGCTCCTCAAGCTGGACAATAACGTGAGGCAAATGATTAATCAATTTAACGTATTCTTCAGATAATGCTGCGAAAAGCTGCTCTTTTGACTTGTCTGTTTTGTTAATCGAATACGACAACAACGTCCAAGGGCCGATAAGCGCCATTTTCTTTTTTTCAGGAAACGCAAATATTCTTAATTTTTTGACAAGTTCTGGCTCGTGCTCAATTTCAGGCTGTATAACATGATAGTTTGTGTTAAACCATTTCACCATTGGTGAAGCAGAAGCATTTTTTGTTCCGCGTGGAATGGAAAAATAAGTGTCAAAATTCTTATTCGCATGTTCAGGCGGGCCAAAACGTTTTGGAACAAGCCCAAACATCACTGCTGTTTTAAGCATTCGGTCATAAACATCAATATCACTTACTGGCTGCAAATCAAGCAAAGTCTGCATTTTTGAATTATGATAATTTACATTCACTTCTGCAATTAAAACATCAAGACTATCTTTCTTGCCCGTCCAGTAACCTTCAACAGCAGACTTGATAAGGTTGCCGTACGCGTTTGGCATTCCAAGATTTGTCGTGCGCATTGCTTAAGTTTTTTGAAGAAAAGTATTTAAGACTGTCGGTTGAGAGTAATATGGCAAAGGACACAAATAATTGAGTATTACGATTGTCCTAACATTTAATTGGTTCACAAGTTTTATAAAGATAAGCTTTACAATTGTTGTAAACTAATAGCAGTCACATGAAGAATAAAAAAATTTTCGATTTTTGGCAACTCGCGTTAGTGATGCTTATTGCGGCAACAACAGGCGCACTTGCTTCATGGAGTATTCTTGAGTTTTCCAAGCCAGATACTAACCAACTTATCAAACAATTTTACGATACAGAATTAGCAGTTCACGTCAGTCCGCACACTATACGTAAGCAGATAATGGCTGGCAATCTTGAAGTGACTCTTGTAGATTTACGTAGCCAACAAGAATATGAGCGTGAACACGTCAAAGGCGCAATAAATATTCCCACTTATCGTGACCCAGACCATCCTGCATATTATGACAAAGACCGTATTGTCACTTCATTCGCCGCATTGCCAAAAAATAAAGAAGTTGTTGTTTATTGTTACAGCATGCCTTGCATGACTGGCAGGAAAATAGGAAAGCTCCTGTCTGACAATGGCATTTACGTCAAACATCTCGGCATAGGTTGGAACGAATGGCGATATTTTTGGAAATTGTGGAACCACGAACACGAATGGAACACCACAAAAGCAGAAGATTACATCACAAAAGGCACTACGCCTTAAAGGAAAAATTAAGAAAAGTTCTATGCGCCAGCCGGGAGTCGAACCCGGATCAAAAGCTTGGAAGGCTTCTATCATACCGCTAGACCACTGGCGCAAATTCCGAATTCACCGCTTCGCGGCTCATTCAGGAATTTGTTAAAAAAACTACGCTTAAATAAATAACTTCGGTTTTGATTTATAACTATTGTGCTTGAAATTGAGAAACAAGGGCAAAAAATCTAAACCTTTGGCATTGGTTTTGTTGAATAATCCGCAAGTGTCTCCAATCCTCTTCTTCGTAATTTTTTTCCAATGTCCTGTTCTGCAATGTACGGTGGTTTGAGCAAAAACAGTCTTTTTTGCTGAGCATATCCTACTTGCAAGAGTGTGGTTGCAAGGAATTTGACGTTCTCCAAACAGGTGGCTACACCGTCACACTGTTTTGCTGCAGGATTGTAGTCCAGACCGATAAAGCCATTTCGCGTGTCGCCGACATTAATCCATCTGATGGTGTCGCCAAACTGCTTCCAGTCATCTGGTTTCCATATCATTCCATCAAACTGTCCTTGCATGGCTTCGCCGTGGTGTGCGTCGCTGCCAACGATTAGCAATGTTCTTCCTGTTTTTCGCTCAGTCACTCCTTTCATGAACGGCAAGGCAATGTACTGGTCAAAGCTTCTGTCGTTCTGCGGCAATTTTAGCAAGGCCATTTTGCCGTCTAAGCTGTAGCCAAGCAAGTCATTGTCTACTTGATATATTCTTTCAAGGTGTTCTTCAAGGGGATTTCTCGATGGCTTTCCTTGTTGTGGTGTGCCTACCAGTGCAATGATGTGTCCTTCTTCTCTTGGACGGTTTGTTATTGGCCGTGGTGGTTTGTCGTAATTGACTGGTTTTGCTGGTTCGTATTCTATGCTTTTGAATACCATTTTATGCCTCCAATTCCATTCCTTCTTTTGCCATCAAAAGTTTGGGAGTTTTTTTCCCTCTCTTTGCGGCATACTTTTGCATGTGTTCTTGTGCTTGTTCGTAAATTTTATCGAGCATGGCATCTGTGTGTTTTGGTTCGTGATGCGTTAAGATGACTGTTTTGACTTCTGCTTCCACTCCAATTTCAACTGCTTTTTCGTATGTGCTGTGTCCCCAGCCTATTTTTGGAAATGTTTTCAGTCCATGTCTTGCAGGGTTGTATTCTTCAGGAGTGTACTGTGCATCAATGAGTAGCACATCTGCATTTCGGGTGTACTGAATTAGTTTCTGATCTGTTGGGCCGAAGCGTTTGCCTGCCACTTCTCCGTCGTGCTCATTATCGCCGGTGTACACGAATATTTTTCCCTCATTGATGACTTTGTAGGCGAGCACTCCGTTTGGGTGGTTTAGTCTGCTTGCAAGCACGGCTACTGGATTATTTAAGTAAACTGTGCCTTCTTCAACATCATTAAATTTGAAGGTTGCTTGCATTACATCTAAGGGTGCTGGAAAATTTGGATAGTCTTGCTGTTGTCGTACTATTTCTTCGAGGCTTTTCTTATAATCTCTCTGTCCTGTTTCATCCACTTCCTTTCGTTCGCCGAAGAACTCAAATTTGTTTCCTTTTCTGAATGCTGGTTCGAAGAACGGGAAGCCTTGAATATGATCCCAGTGCACATGGGACAGAAAGATTTTTGCTTCTCCTTTTCCTGCTCCGAATCCATTTTCCATGTAGTGCTCTCCAAGCTCACAGAGGCCTGTGCCTGCATCAAATATGAGCTGTTGTCCGTCTGTTGTTGTTATTTGATAGCAGCTCGTGTTGCCGCCATATTCTACTGTTTTTGGTCCGGGTTTTGGTTTGGATCCTCTTACTCCCCAAAGTTTTAGTTTCATTTTGTTTTCCTCCATTTATTTGTTGCGAATACCCCATCGCTTGCGATGACTGGGTTTGTTGCAATCACTTGTTGAAGGGTATTCGCAACATTAAACGTCGGAATTCCACAATAATTTTTTGCAATGTGTGGAATTCTGAGCGTGTCAAAAACCACCATGTACCAACTTACTTGCGTGTGGCATTGATTATTCCATCTTATGGGTGGTTTTCGACAAATCCCAACTATTGTCTATAATACCCCGCCGCTTGCGGCGATTGGGATTTTTATTTTGTTGAATTATAGTATTGGGTGCATAATAACCGTCTGCTCAGAAATTGCGCAGAAATCGCAAAACTGCAAATCATATTGCGGAATATGGCAAAAAGTGGTATTAATCAGGCAATATTTTGCTGTTATTTCAAGAAATATTTATAAATTAATTCGTTTTATGCATTAATATGCGTATGCGTTTTGTACAAACAACAGCGGCGCTTCACAGGATTGAGCTTGGCCTCAATGACCGCAAAGTATTGTTTGCACTGGCGCAAAACTGCCGAAGCCCGCTTACTTTGATAGCAAAAAAAACCGGCTTGGGCAGGGATTCTGTACGGTATAGAATAAATCGAATGGAAAAAAGCGGAATTATTCAGGGTTACCGCACAATAGTTGACATGTCAAAGTTTGGTTATATGAGCGTGCATTTTCTGTTGCAGCTCAACCAGCCGGCAGAAGATGCTGAGCGCAGGCTTGTCGAGACTTTCAAGGCGTATCAGTTCTGCCGTGCTATTCTGAAGTTCAATGGCAAATATGATTTTGAGCTGGCTGTTGTGGCAAAAAATATGGGTGAGCTTGACATGATTTCCACCCGGATTATTACTGACTGCGGCAAATACCTGCAGCATTATGATATTCAGTTTATAACAAAGTTTTTTACTGCTAAAACATTTCCTGAAAATTTTCTAAAACATCAAGAAAAACGTTCTGAAAAACAATCAGATAAAAAAGTGTCTCAGAAAACAATTTTGCACGTGCCTGACATTCTTGATATTCGCTTGCTCGATATTCTTTCAGATAACGCAGACATTTCACTGCTCCGCCTTGCGCAAGAGCTCGGCACAAGTGCAGATACAGTAAAGTACCGTATGAAAAAACTTTTTTTGGCAGGAATCATCAAAGGGTTTGTGCCGGTTATTAATTATGAAGTTATAGGATACAGTGTTTACGCAATCCTGCTGAACATTGCAGGGCTAACTCCTCAGCGTGAGTCCACACTTGCAGAATTTCTTTCAACCAGCAAAGATGTGTTGTGGGCAGTTAAGCTCATTGGCAAATACAATTTGTTGCTGTATATCTGCACAACAGACTCGAATGACCTGACAAAGACAACAACAGCTTTGAGAAGTTATTTCACAGAAGCGGTCAAGGATTACGAAACATTGATTAACTATGAAGAATACAAATATACTTATTGGGTGATGCCATGAACGAATCTGCAAAACAATATTATGAAGCAATAGCCACTCTTACCGGCTGTATAATTGGCGCAGGAATTCTTGGCATTCCTTATGTTTTTGTTAAAGCAGGATTCTGGACAGGAATGGTGGTGCTTGTTGTTATAGGCATTGCAATGCTTGTCGTGCACTTGCTGATTGGAGAAGTCGCATTGAGAACCAAAAAATGCCACCAGCTTGTTGGTTATGCACAAAAATATCTTGGAAACTGGGGCAAAAGACTAATGCTTTTTTCTATGTGTGTTGGAATTTATGGCGCGCTTCTTGCTTACACGATAGGGGTGGGGCAAAGCCTTACTGCTGTTTTTGGGGGCACGCTGTTGTTTTGGAGCAGTGTTTTTTACATTCTCATGGCGTTTTTGCTTTTTGGCGGAATTAAAGTTCTGGCAGAATCTGAGCTTTGGATGGAAGCACTGAAACTGTTCATATTTGCAATTGTAGTCATAATGCTTTTCGCTTCTTCAAATTTTTCAGCAGACAACCTTGCAGGGTTTTCACTTGAGAACTTATTTGTGCCGTATGGCGTTGTGCTTTTTGCATTCATAGGAACCGCGGCCATACCTGAAGTTCGCGAAGAAACAAAAAAGTGTTTGTTTATTGCAAAAAAAGCAATTATTATTGGCTCGCTTATTCCCCTGATAATATACACTCTGTTTGCTTTGGCAGTTGTTGGAGTGAGTGGCGCAGGAACAACTGAAGTTGCGACAATAGGGACAGCATCTGTTGGAAATGCAGGTTTTGTGCTGATGCAGTTGTTTGCAATACTTGCCATGACAACTTCTTTCGCTGCGCTCGGGTATGCGCTGAAAGAATCATACAACGAAGATTTTGGCATCACTAAATTTAATGCCTGGCTGCTTACGATGGTAATTCCGCCAATTCTTGCATTTCTACTAAACACCTCATTTGTGAAAATACTTGACATCACAGGCACGATAACAGGCGGAATAGTTGGCATACTTGCAGTTCTGATGCATGCCAGAGCCAGGAAAATGTCAGAAAGAAAACCAGAATACGAAATACGCATAAACATTATCGGATACACATTGCTGATTGTGTTGTTTGCCGCAGGAATTATAAGTGTGATAATTCAAATGTTTTAATCAGTAATTTTTCCGCCTGTTTTGAACACGCAGACATTTTTCTCGCAATAAGTGTTGACATCGCACCCTCTTGAACAGCTAACGCATGTTTGTCCTTTAGACTGTAACAAATGTGGCACAGCTTGTCTCTTCCGCAAATTGCAGGAACAATAGGAATATAGTGTTTTTTTGGTTTCATTTTGAATAACGTTGCGCAACAGATTAATAAAACAATCGGTGCACAAACGACAAAACCCTTGACAACAAATTTGTTGCAGAATTTTGTTCCGCACTCTCGTTTTTGTGAACAATCACTTGTTCAAGCCCGTGAGGCGTCAAATCTGTTGCGCCTAATGTTTCTAATTCACCTAAATGACCTTGTACTGTCTCTTTAGCATGTTTTACTATATTCTGTTCAAACCATTCACGATCAGGTGCAATAAGTTTTTGTACTTCGCTGTCAAGCGCAACAATCTCTTTAGGCATATTTCTGCCAATTTTGTTCACGTATGCTTTTGCAAACTCCAAATCCCAAATTGCGTTGACGACACTACCTTCTGAACAATGTGCGAGAGCCTCGTTATAATATAAGGTAAAATCATGTTCATACGCTTTTAGCAAAAATCTTTTTTTCTCATCAGATGATATATTTAGGCCAATTTTACTATATGCCTCATCTACTTTCTTTACGTTAAAATCAATCATGTTACTTATTTCACCGTTATTCTGCAGTAAATTCTTGTTTGCGTCGTCAAGCCAAAAACACACCGAATGATACACATAGTAGTATTTATCGCACCAATCTTCAAACCCAAAATCGTGGTCGATAGAAACTGGCTGCTTCCGGTGTGGATATTTTGCATTTTGTTTTCCCATGCAGTACTTGCCGTTGCACGTGTCAGGAATAGTTTCAGGATTAATTCCCGAGTATGACTTGTACCATTGCCAAAAATCATCAGGTGTGTTTTGCATAAACTATGGAAGTTATATAGTCTTTTAAACTTGATGCTAAATTTTATATACTAAGGTTAAGGCAGTGTGATGTTGCAAAACAAAATCTTGAAGAAACCATCTTTCAGTACAATGAAAGGTACGGGTTTCAGTTATATTGATGAGATTTGCAATGATTTGTTTATTGTTCTATTTCTTTTTTGATTGCTCGGATAACTGGATCAAAACACTGGTTTGCGAAATCTAATGCATCTTTTGCTTTTCTAAGACTGAATGGTTACTTATAGAACCATTTGAACTTTTTGGAAACCACATAGTTCTTGACAGAATTCATCACTTCTTCCAATACCTGTTCTTGATTCTTGTTGGTTGTATTAATCACAAAATCATAATTCTTTTTATCCAAGTAATCAATTTTATAATACTTCAAGTATTGTTCTTTGTTTGCGAGCAAGCGATTGTGAATGTCTTTTTGCACTTCACCAACTGACTTGTACTGTGGCTCGTCTTGTTCGCGTGGTTTTTTGAAAATTCTTTCAGCAGCAGCCTGTTCTTTAACATCAAGAAATATGTGGACCGCATTCGGGATGAAGAACCATGAGATTCTGCCGTCGATAACAAAATTGTCTTGTTTTTTGCCGAGATTTTTCTGTTCACCGTCAATCTCATCATCTATTGAATGGTCTGTTCTGGCGCGCTGCATCAGTTCTCCAATTGTCAGTTTGCGCCGTAAAGCGATTTTTTGCGCAATTTTTCCAAGCTCAATAAACTTCAGGCCCAGCTTTTCAGCTAACCGTTTGCCGACTGTTGTCTTGCCTGCACCGGGCTTGCCTGATATGGTTATGCGCATTATGGTCTGGGAAGTGAAGGTTTATAAATAACTTCCTGCTCACGCGTTTATTCCAAAATTGGAGGTGGAATACATGGCACAACAACAAGTACAACCTATTTTTATTTTACCAGAAGGAACGCAAAGAACTACGGGCAGGAATGCTCAGCGAAACAATATCATGGCAGCTAAGGCGGTTGCTGATACTGTGCGCACAACGCTTGGTCCTAAGGGAATGGATAAGATGATTGTTGACTCTCTTGGTGATATTACTGTTACGAATGATGGCGTGACTATTCTTGAGGAAATGCAGATTGAGCATCCGGCTGCGAAAATGATTGTTGAGATTGCAAAGACTCAGGAAAAGGAAGTTGGGGATGGCACTACAACTGCTGTTGTGATTGCCGGTGAGCTTTTGAAGCAGGCAGAGGCTTTGTTGGATCAGGAAATTCACCCTACTGTTATCGCGCGCGGCTACAGGATTGCTACTGAGAAAGCGCAGGAATTGCTGAACGCGATGGCTGAACCGCTTACTGAAAATGAGGACGAGAAACTGAAACTGATTGCCATGACTGCTTTGGCGAGCAAGGGTGCTGCGCAGGTTGCAAAGGATAAGTTGTCGCGCATTGCCGTGTCTGCGGTTAAGCATGTTCTTGATAAGGATGAGCACGGAAAACTTTTGTTTGACAGGGAGAATATTAAGCTTGAGAAAAAAGTTGGCGGTTCTGTTGAAAATTCCGAGTTTATCGAAGGGGTTGTTTTGGAAAAGGAAGCTGTTCATGCTGGAATGCCAAGGTGCGTGCATAACGCAAAAATAGCATTGTTGGATGCCGCGATTGAGATAAAGGATACTGAAATTGATGCGAAGATTTCAATTACTGACCCAACTCAAATGACTGCTTTTCTGGCGCAGGAAGAGAAAATGCTTAAAGGCATGGTTGACCGGATTGTTGCGGCAGGAGCTTCTGTTGTATTTTGCCAAAAGGGTATTGATGATGTCGCACAGCACTTTCTTGCTAAAAAAGGGATTTACGCTGCGCGCCGAGTTAAAAAATCTGATATGGAAGCTCTGGCAAGGGCAACTGGCGCAGCGATAGTGTCAAACATAGATGACTTGTCTGCCAAGGATATTGGAAATGCAGGAAGGGTTGAGGAAGTTAAGTATGGCGACGAGGAGCTTACTTACGTTATTGACTGCAAGAATCCGAAATCAGTGACTGTGCTTATTAAGGGCGGAACTGAGCACGTGGTTGATGAGGTAAAGCGGGCGATGACAGATGCTATTGGTGATGTTGCCGCTGCTCTTCAGTCAGGAAAGGTTGTTGCAGGCGCTGGAAGCCCTGAAATTGAGCTTGCAAGGGAATTGCGAAAGTTTGCTGACTCGCTGTCTGGCAGAGAGCAGTTTGCAGTGGTTGCTTTTGCAAGTGCGCTTGAAGTAATTCCCCGCACGCTGGCAGAAAACGCAGGTCTTGACCCGATTGATGTTCTTACTGAATTGAAGGCTGCGCATGACAGGAAACAAAAATGGGCCGGTGTTGACGTTAACACTGGAAAAGTGGTTGACAGCTGGAAGGAAGGCGTAATTGAGCCTTTGAAAATAAAAACACAGGCAGTGAGTTCCGCATCTGAAGTTGCGCAAATGATTTTAAGAATAGATGATGTTATTGCTGGAAGCGCTAAAGGTGGAGCTCCTGGAGGCATGGGCGGTATGCCTGGTGGAATGCCTCCTATGGGAGAATACTAATCAAAATTCTGCAGTTCACTGCGTTCACAGCAGAATTTTTTTTTGGATTTGTTGCGAATACCCATGTCGCTTGCGACGAATTGGTAAGCATCGATGAGTTTGTCAAAGGGTATTCGCAACATTAAAAATCCCAACTATGGCTATAATACCCTACTCCTTGGGGTGATTGGGATTTTTATTTTTTTTTGAACTCTTTCTTGCATTAACATATTGCTGCACTAACTGCACAACGGCAAACGATATAAGATAAAGAGCAATCAAGGCATTCACCACAGTCAACGTTAACACGCCAGTCACTACGCTAAAATTCTCTGCCGCGAGAACAGGCAAAGACTTCATCAACGTGAAAATTTTCGCAGGAATTTCCTTTATTGACACTGGCTGTTCAACTGTTGGCTTTAGTGACTTTGGTCGCGTTAGTCGCGAAGGCTTGAACTTGAACTGTACCGGAGCAGGTACTTCTTTCGTTGGAACAACCGGCGTAAGCTTCGGTCCAGTGGTGGCCGATGTTGACCCTCCACCACCTGCACCCGCAACAGCAGGCGGAGCAGGACCAATAACAGTAAACTGAACAGTCTCATTACGGTTTACAAAACCATTCACGTCAGTGGCGACTGCACGCAAAGTGTACGTGCCGCCAAATATGGTTTGACTAAACGTGCCTTCAAAAACGCCATCACTCTCTGCATCAGTTAGCGTAACTTCAACTCGGGAGTTGTCAGGAAGCGTGATGTTTGCAACAACAGATGCTATCGCATCATCATCAAGTGCCCGCACTTGAACTGTAACTGTATCGTTCTGAGAAAAAGTTGAGCCGGCAGGAGGCAAAAGAATAGTGACTGTAGGAGGATGAGTATCAGTAAACTGAATGGAAACAGACACCTGACCTTCAGTCACCATCGCAGTCACCTCAGAATCAATCGTATAAAAAACATAAGACTGAAAAAGAATAACGCAGCAAAACACGCTAAATACCCCCCACAATAACTTGTTTGCGTTCATTTTTGTTTTGCTCTTGGTTTCACCATTTTCTCTGCATCAGAATTTCAACTGTTCCGTTAATCCAGCCATCCGGAGCATCAGTTGGAATTGCAATATTTGTGTTGACTGAAGCGTTTTGGCGCGGGCCTATCACGAAAACTTTTTGTGAAACAGTTGCGTAAGCTGAAATGTTTCCTTGAAACAGCACTTTCACTTCAACAGGATAAGTATAATTGTTGTGCACTGTAAAACTTCTTTCTCTGTTCTTCCCTGGCTGAACAGTTCCATATGTCAGTTCATTTGGGTTCAAATCAAAACCAACATACTGTCCAATTTTCGCTGAAGTTTTCAAAACAGTTTTATGTGTTGTTGTTACTGCAGAGTAAAATAACGAACCAATGCCTGTGCCGAGCAGCAAGCCGATTAAAATTGCAATTGCCAGCGGACTTTTCATTTGTCACCTGTTGTTTCTTATTGTTTTTTGAGCCTGAACAGCAATACTGCATTTATGATTATTAACAGCATGAGTAGTGTCAGCAGCCCAATGGCAAATGTGGCTGTTGTTGAAATAGGTTTTTCAGTTTGAGCTTCAAGGTCTGGAATGATTTCAACTTTGACTTTTGCGCTAGCAGTTTTCCCATTGTAATGCAGGGTGATGTACGCGTCATGTTCGCCAATTTCAAATCCTGTTGTGTCCCAGTAGCCGGTTAGTATTCTTTCTTCCCAAGCTTTCAGCACTACAGTGGGGGTTTGAACTTCTGATGGTCCAATGCGGATAATCGCGTATACGTCTGAAACGGCATTATTCCAGCGATTTCTTACTTTAACATTAAACTGGTTTATTGAACTGTTTTTGAACGTGGCAGTTGCTTCTATTATTTCAACAGCAAGCGCTCCAATTCTGAACGTGCCGTTAAGTTCTTCAGTTATTTCATCGCCGTGAACAGTTGCCTTTATGCGGTATTCGCCGGGTTCGTATTTTGCAGTATCAAGAAGTGCTGATACTTTTTTCTGTTCAAGAGTTGCCAGATTTACTTTGTTTGAAACTAATGTCTCTAATTTAGTATTGTTCAAGTTGTAAATGGCAAAATCCGCCCAGACGCTTGAAAAGTCTGTTTTTCCCCAGTTTTCAACATTGGCTGTTATGGCCAGCGGCTGGTGCTCGTCAACATCGCTCAGCGAAAGAGACGCTGCAAGCTTTTTTTCAGGGTACCGCACGCGAACCATAATTTGGGCAACTGCAGAAACTTTTGCGCCTACGCTTGCTCCTGCATTCCAGTCATTGCTTCCGCGCACCATTGTTTCATCAACAAACAACTCAAGCGGGTGTATGCCTGGTGCGGTGATTTCAGAAGGGAACCTGATTATTGCTTTAAATGGACCTCTGCCTCCGTCAGGAAGAGCTTCTATTTTGGCTGGCTCGAAAGTCACATACTCTGCCAGGTCGCCTACTGCCCGCAGTTCATAGTCCTGAGTAAATCCTGCATTTGCTATGACTGCATAATCAAACTCGAGCTGTTTGTTTGGCTCAAAATCAATCATGACGCGTAAGTTATTGCCTCGAATGCCAACACTGTACACTACTGGAAGTGATAGTAAAAAAAGCAATAATAGCAGGCGCCTCATTTTAACCAGACATACTCTCTTGGCAGTATATAAATTTTTACTGCAATTTGCCCGAACTTCGTGCCTCCGGCACTGCGTTCAGGGCAAATTTGAGAAGAATCTCCGGTGAATGTACTGTTCCACGGTAAAGCTGTGGCGAAGCATACGACAACCTATGACAAAGCAAAACCGTTGGCATTCTCTTAAAAACCGTAGCATCATCTTGCCCTGTAGTTATCCCCAGAATTTGTCTGAATGCAGGCGCAAAGCGCCGGAATTCGACAAATTCGTGCCTTAAGACCTGCAGGCAGCACTTATGCTGTTGATCTGGCAGTTATTGTTATTGTGTTGTTTTTTGTGCCTTGAGCGTCGTCTGGAATGTTAATTGCAAACTCGATTACAAAACGGTCAATTCCTGCAGATGGACTTAAATTTTCGCAGGCAACATACTCGTTAGTTGAGTTCGTAAACTCACGGGGATTTGTACGATTCCCGCCTTTAAAAAAAGAGCCGGTTCCTTGGAATGAAGCGCCGCCGCACGAATCAGGATCGCCTAACGAACCATTTGACTCGTTCAAATCTGCCCAGAATGAAAAATTAGGAACAAACTTTTGAGTGGTGTTTCGGCCGCAATCAATCAAAAAATTTTCGCCTTCACAAATAAACGCAGTGGAATTTTTTGATGCTTTCACTGTAATGTTTAGGTTTACGTTGCCGTCGTTTACTACTTCCATGGCGTCTTGCGTGGCTGAACCGTTCCAGTTTGTGTTGTTGCCGTTTGTGTCCAGATACGCGTAGGGCGACGCTGCAACAACAACTCCTTGGTCAAATGTTACTGTTGCGTCAGACAGGTTTGCTGTTGCTTCTTGTTCTATTGTCACGCTTGCTGTTCCTGCAGTTACTGGTGTGTTTACTGCCAAGCCGGTTGCGAACAGTCCTAAACGTAGTCTGCCAAGCTTATCTAAGCTGACAACAGTGCCTGCAAGGGAAACAACGATTGCCACTACCAGTAAACCAGCCAATGCTTTATTTGATAAATCATCCATTCTTTTCATTCTCCTATCTTTATTGAAACTTCACCAGACAATGTAGTAACTTGTGGTGTTTCTGACAGGTCATACGTGTTTTTCTCCTGTTGTTTGACAATCATTGCGTTTAAAGCGCGGTGGGCTTGCAATGCGTCGATTGACTTTTCAACAGCAGACAGTTCATTAAGCACAATAAAAGTGCCTACAACACTCACCAGCATTGCCAGCGCGACAGCAATTACAACTATTGAACGGCTTGAAGAAGGCTGAACAGATAATGAAGTAGTTGCAACAGGAACAACAGGTCTATGAACACTTTTTCTTTTTTTCGTAATTTTCATAAAGTTCTCTTTTTATCACACGTGTGAAGTTGAATTTAAATATTTTTGCATGTCTCAAACTGGACGGTAGTTAAACGTTTTACTTGCTCCTGCGCCAGACCAGCATTAAAAGTACTGCAACCAAAAGCATCATTACGACAACCATTAGCACTCCAACAAATATGACAAGCGAAGATTCTGTTTTTGGCAGGTCTTCTTCATTGACAACTTTTATGGTGCGTTTGCTGTTCAGCAGGCCGACATTGGTGGTTGAAACGAGTTCAACATCATAATCTCCAGTTTCAAGACTGGTGGCATCTATGTAAGACGTTATTTGTTTTGCTTCTTTAGCCAGCAAGCCGAATGTTAGAGTTTTCCAGCGGTTGATTTCCTGGTCTCCTTTTCGTAGAACAGCTTCAAAACTCTGGTCTTCCAATGCTCCGTTCCAAAGATTTTCAACATCTATCGCCCATTTGTTAATCTTGCCGGCAGCAATGTATATTTCGCTGTTTACTACACTGATTTGAGGGGTGCCAATCAGGAGTTTTTTCGACAGTTCTATGCGGGCGTTGTCATATGTGATTTCTGCCATTACTGTGTATTCTCCTTGTCCGAATTTTGTTTTTTCCAATGACTGGTCAAACCTCATTTTTTCCTGCAGGTCAAGACTGCCTGAGTTTGCTGGCAAAATTTCAAATGTGCTGTTGTCGTTCAACACTGATACTTGTGAAGTCAGCAGCTGCACTTTTTCAAATCCTTCGTTTTTGATGTCTGTAATTACGTGTATTTTTTCCGGCTCAAGTTCGCGCAGTGCAAGATTGGCGACAACGTATTTGCCTTTGATTGGAACATTAAGGTTTACTTTGTGCAAAATCTGCAGGCGCGCAGAAATTCCTCCTGCGTTAAGGTGTTCAAGGGTTTCTTTGTCCAGTGTCAGCCCGCCCAACTGCTTTGTTGCGCCGGCAGTCTGTGTTACAACAACACTGCCAGTCATGTCTCCGGGCTGCATTTGTTTTGGAAACACTAAAGAAAACTCGACAGGCACAACTTCTTGTTCTGCTTTTACTTCAATTTCTTTTTGCGGAAACGTGAGCAAATCATCAATAGCTCCTGAAGCTGAAAGAATAACTTTCATGTCAATGTGTTCGTCATTAACTATTTTGAAAGTGTAAGTTGCTGTTGCATCAGGAACAAAATGAGCGTTTGTTTGCGCAGGTCTTATGCCTAATGCAGAGGAGTAGCTGCTAAGCAAAATGACTATGATGAGTATAGTGTATTTTTTCATGTTGCGGCGGTAAAAGTAACAGTAGAGTTTTTCAAACCTGAAAATTCATCATGCGGCAAATTCAGCAAAATATCAATTCGCGCAGTATCGTTCACGTCATGCCAGTCAAGTCCTCTGATGTCTTTTCTTGTTGATTCATTAGTCATGTTTGTAAACAAATTAGTGGAAGCGGTAACATTAAAGCTGTTTGTTTCGTTCACGTCAACCATGAATTGGTAGCTGTTGCTTGGAAAACTGTCATTTTGAAACATTCGCGTGCCAGTGATGGTGACGTTGAAAACTACGTTCCCGCGATTTTCGGCAACAAACGGCTTAATAGTATTGTTTGTGGTGTTTGCTGACGAGTTGTGGGCGAGTGTGCCAAATGAAACATTCACCTGTGGAAGCGCAATAATAAGTTCTGATTCAAGTGTGAAGTTGAAAGTTTTTGAGAACGCGCCAAACTCTGTTCCATCAAACCCGTTCACCCGCCAGAAGTATTGCCTGTCAACTGCAAGCTCAACAACTGATGTGAAGTTTGTGATGTTTTCATTAGTCTGGTTAATAGTGGAAATGTTGATTTCAGGCGAGATAAAATCAGAATCATTATCGACCTGCAAGTTATACGTCACGTTATCTCCATCAGCATCAACAGAAGTATTCCACGAGTAATGTTGTGTCCTGTTCTGAATAGTTGAACTGTTTGCAGGCGTCAAAAGCACAGGAGCAGGCGGAGCAGTGTTGGCTGAGCGAATCGTCAGATTATTGCTTAATGTTTGTGTTCCGTTCAGTCCTGTGCTGTCGATTGGCACTGCGACAGCAGTCCAGTTTTCGCCTACTGCGCCTGTTTCTTCCTGCACTATTCTGTCATATCTTGGCTTGGTGTTGTTGTA
>JACQIC010000025.1 GCA_016198725.1 Candidatus Aenigmatarchaeota archaeon
CAGTTGGACTAAAGCTTTAAAAACCGCATCATTCTTATTCTACAAATTCTCGCGTGAGCAAAGCAAACTCGAGAATTTGGGCCCGTAGCTCAGCCTGGCTAGAGCGCTGCTCTGATAAACAACATTTCAGGGAGGCAGAGGTCCCGTGTTCAAGTCACGGCGGGCCCACTTGATGGAACGCAAGTCCTTGTGAATGTGGCATGCAAGACTTGAACACGGTCTTCCAAAATCGCGTAAAACAAATTATGTAAATGCAATTTTGGATTTATCGTGTTCAAGTCACGGCGGGCCCATCAACAAAATACCTTTTGAGAAAGCAAAACATTTAAATATGTACACTAATTTTAGTATAAACATTAGATTTGGTGAAGAAACAAAATGGCGACTTTTACTGTATCAATTCCTGATGATTTGAAGAAAAAAATGGGTGAACATCCAGAAATAAACTGGGCAGAATATTTAAGGCAGAAATTTGAAGTTAGAGCAAAAGAATTCAAGAAATTTGAAGAGCTAAGAAGAGCGAGGAAATTGTAAAATGGCATCTTTGACTGTTTCAGTATCAGAAGAGCTCAAAGGAGAACTTAAAGAATTATCCTGGATTAACTGGAGTGATATAGCCAGAGAAGAAGCGCTCAAAAAACTTATTTCTGAAAATTATATGAAAACAGGAAAAATAACTGATGAAGAGTGGGTGTTCTGCGATAAAATAGACTGGCATCCTGTTGATGAACTACCTTTGAAAGAAGAGTTTATTAAAAAACTTCAAAAAGCAAAAAAAGAAAAATCTATTAAACTGAAGTCTGTTGACGACCTCTTTAAATGAGCTATTCATTAGAAGTTAAACTATCTTGTCAAGAAAGCATAACTAAATTATGCAAAAAGAATCCTGTTTTGCAGGAAGCACTTTGCAGAAAGATTCAACAAATAATTCTGAACCCAGATCACTATAAGCCACTAAAATACGAATTAGCGGGAGAGAGAAGAGTTCATATTCTGAAAAGTTTTGTTCTTAAGTTTGAAGTTGATGAAACAAATAAAACAGTGACATTAATGACTTTCTCTCATCATGATGATGCATATAGAAGATAAAATTCAGTATATGTTAAAGACTCTTCTACCTCTTTCACTCAGTCGCACACCTAACATATTTAAAAAGCATCTTCACTTTCTCTTACAAAATCTCGTGTAAGCGAAGCGAACTCGAGATTTTGCCCCCGTAGCTTGGACGGCAAACTTTCAGAAAGTTTGATCAAAGGCGCTCTGAGTTCAGTCGGCAGAAGCAAATCATAAAATACCCTGCTCTGCAGGGTATGTTAAAAACTCTTCTGTCTCCTTCACTCACTCGCGCAACTCATATGTTTAAAAAGTACCTTTACTTTCCCTTACAAATTCACACGTGAGCAAACGAACTCGTGAATTTGCCCCCGTAGCTTAGCGGTAGAGCGCGCGACTGTTATCTGTCAACTGACAGCGATCGCGAGGTCGCCAGTTCGAGTCTGGCCGGGGGCGTAAATTTATAAACAACGTCATGCCTACTCTCAAAATATGTTTGAGGTGCCTGATGTACAAAACTGAAAAAGAAAAAACATTCAGTGATATATTCCGCCAGGAATATGATGACTTGCGGCGACTCTACATCCCGCATATCATAACTATTATGGGAATGGGTGGAATGATTTACAGTGATGTTGCCGAAAGAGGCTCCCCCTACTTTTTAGTTGGTTTGATATTTTATAGTTTAGGCACGGTGGGTAAGTTTACTGAACAAAATAGGAAAGAGATACAAGAATTAAATTCAAAAGTTTCAGACCTAGAGAAAAAACTTGAAGGATCAAAGTAAAAGAATTTCACATGGCAAATGTCACAACAGTTCTCTTAGATCCAATTGATGTAACTGACTATGGATATTTGCCTGAGAAAATCGCAGCATTCAATCAATGGATGCAATTGAAGGAAACGTTTCCTGACACGCTGTAGCCACCATGTTTTTATAGTTCTAGACATACTATGAGAATATGGACTACGACTTAGAACTTGACAACGCTGTCGCAAAAATAAAACAGGAAAATGCAAAAACAGTCTGCATTCAACTGCCTGATGGTTTGAAGCCTGAAAGCGGAAGGATTGCGAAATATTTGGAGGCGAAAACTGGCGCAAACATAATTATCTGGCTTGGCAGCTGTTATGGTGCGTGCGATGTTCCAACGCAGGTTCAGAATCTTGGCGTTGACTTGCTGATTCAGTGGGGGCATGCTGAATGGAAATAGAAAAGTTCAATAATGCAGTAGTTCACGCTTAAAACATGCATGCCATTTCTATTATTGCAGGATTTGTTATTGCAAATATAGGACTCATCTGCGGGTATTTTCTGACAAGATGTTTGCCTGACGAGAAATCAGATGTTGAAAAATTGTTTAATATCAAAATTCCATTTGTGGCCGTGAGCAGTGCAGGAGTTATTGCGTCTTTTTATCCAACACCAATCTCTGCAGGGATACTTTTTGTTTTCCTTCTAATTGTTGGTTCTTCAATTGCGAGTTCAAAAGCACGAAAACTCCTGCTATTGTGGACTTGCAGTATGACGGCCTTTTTAATTCCATATGTTACACGACTGATGTTATGACGTAACCAACAAGTGCTGCGGCAAATGGAATAGTGATCCCATCGCTTATTCTTGTTGAATACGCTTCTGCGACGGTCGCTGCAACTGCCATGCTGATGCTGACCATGTTTACGCCCAGCACAATGCCTGCAGAAAATAAACTAACTGACAGCATGGCAGTTGTTCCTTCCCACGTTTTTGAGTGAAATATTTTGTGTTTGCCAAATAATTTACCAACAACAGCAGCAGCCGCGTCGCCAAAAACAAGCATTAATGCAGAAACCGCGACTATGCGAGTGTCAATAAGCTTAAGAAGAACCAAAATCGTGAGCAGTGCAAGTGTGTGATGGTGTATTCCATGTTTTTCTTGCTTTCTTTGCAACTGTTTGAAGATTGGAAGAGAACTCTTTGTTGCGGCCATCGTAATATCAGCAAGAACTGCGCCTATCGTGACAAAGAGCAGAAAAAAATGCATGATTGAAAACCCGTACAGTACGTACAGCCAGCGAGAAACAGCAAGAAGTACAACCCCTGCAAATACGTGCACTGCTTTTCTGGCAAGTTCTTTCTGAACCATGACATCTATGAACTGTCATCTGCATAAATAGTTTGTGAAGAAAAGTTTAAATAGCTCAAACTCTGAAAAGAGAAAAGAGGTGATAGCTTGTTTACGTTTTACGACTGGGCGTACGGAATATCCCAAATAGCGGCAGGCTTTTTAGCACTTGTTGCAGGACTACTTGCCATATGGATTTTTGGAATTATCAGACCGCACAGCATGCTTGCCGCTTGGAGGTATCTGCTTGCCGCTGTTGTTTTGTTTACTGTCGAAGAAGTATTGGGCGCGCTTGCGGCATTCGGAATTTACAGCACACCTTACTTGACTCACGTTATTCCGGGTTTTATTCTTGCATTCTTGATAGCCGCGCTTGTGAAGCAGATTTATGTTAACAAAGGGTGCGCGTAATGGAAGAAATACTTTACGCAGCAGGACTTGTGGCGCCATACTACAACCTTGTTCTTGTTGCAATAGCAATATGGCTGTTTGTTGTGCTGTTCAAAACTCCAAGCAAAAAAGTCTTCCTCAAACCATGGATAGTGCTGTTTTTCAGCTTATTGATTTACGTAGTTGAAGAAATATTAACTGTTCTCAGGACAGCACAAATTGTAAAACTACCAATACACATCAACGGATTTTTTGAACTTGTCATCATCTCATTATTCATTTACGCATTGCTGCTGCAAAGAGAAGCTGTTGGCAAGTAAAATGCCTAAAGTTTAAAAGCTAATAGTTATTTTTGAATCGAATGAAAGAAGACCTCCTTGAGAATTTCTCAAAAAAATATGTTCCTCTGGCTAAAACGGGAGTTGTTCTTTCAGGTCTGGCAGCAATTGCAACAGAAGCATACTTTGAATATATGCTTGCCAGCGGAACACAATTTCGGCCAGAAACAGAACAACTGCTTGCATACGGGCCTGCCGCGCTCATAGCAGGGGCAGGAATAATTGCAGGAGGAGCCGCAGGAGCAGTCACAGGAGCAGTCATCGGAGCAGACATAACAGAACGTGGACAGAGCAGAACTGCAAATGCAATATACTTTGCGTGCACAGCAGGCACTGCAATTGGTTTTGCCGGCGGAGGAGCAGGCGCCGCACTCGGGGGAATATGCACGGTTGTCGGACGCGTACTTGGACGTGCAGTATGGTACATAAGTACGTGATTAATTTTCAAGCACAATTCTTTTTATTCCAATCCTGTCATAAATGTGGTCAGAACTTATGATTTCACCTTCTGCGCAATATGCGGCATGCAGTGCATCAAAAACATTCACTCCATTTTCTTTGACGTAATGTGCTGCCGCAAGAGCAGTATTATTCTCGATTCCAGTTATGCTTGGCACTATTTCAAATACACTTATGAGCAGTCTTTCAGGATTTATAGAGACACGTTTTGCAAGCAGTAATAGTTCTATGATAGTAGTTACTGATGTTGTTATGTGAGACTTGTGTTCCTGATAAATTTTAATGGCTTTTTCCTGCAGCCAATCCTTGTCTTTTAATAATGCAAGAAAAAAATCAGTATCTGCATAAATCATAGTTCCTTCTCTGCCTGTTTTCTTATTTCTTCTTTTAGTCTTGAAAGTGATAAGCGAGCAATGCCAGCTTTCCTGCCGAGTTCTGCAAGTTCACGAATCGGGTTTTTAGATACGGGTATCAGCAACAGTTCATCACGTGTACGCACTAGGTGAAATTCATTGCCATATTGCTTTCTTACTTCTTGCGGTAAGAGAACTCTTCCTCGATCATCACATGATATTACTGCTTCATTTTTGCTCATATTACTTATAATGAATGGGTATTATTTAAATTTTGTGGGATTTTATTCTGTATTTCCCATCAATGAAAAGCGCATATCTTTCATGCGGTTTTAAAAAAATTTCAGAATTTACACTATCTGCCAGCGCGGGACTGTGAATGTGGTGTGCGGACACATCATCAATATATACTATAGCTTCTATCAGAATTTGCTGCAGGTTATCAGGATATTCTCTTATGATTTGCAGCCATTCTCTTACGTCATTGTCGCCAAATTCAAGTTTTTTCTTTTTGTCAATTCTTCTCTGATAATAAAAAAGGTCAAAAGCATAGTCAACCATATTCTTGCCATCATTGTCTTTGATAAAACAATATGCATAGTCTTCAGGTTCCAAATAATTCTCGATGAATTTGGTCACGTCATCATAAAGTCCTTGTAGTTTATCATGATAAAACATTTTAAGAAATTCCGCACTACGTGTTGGCTGCCTTCTATAATGTCTTATTTGTATCGCATCTTCCATGAGCATTCTGCTGGTTGTGTTTTGATGCATGTTTTAAATCTTACGCACATCAGACTTCCCCGAAGTAGTGTAGTTTGTGGCGCTTGATGTCTTTTAAGAAAGCGCTGTTCATTCTTTTTCTTGTGGGACAGTCACGCCTGAGCTTTCGCTCAGGTCATTTTTCCACGCTCCTGGCGAAGCGAGGAGCATG
>JACQIC010000026.1 GCA_016198725.1 Candidatus Aenigmatarchaeota archaeon
AGTAAACTTCTTGAACTTGTTATCATTATCAATAGTATATTTTACTCCATCTAACTCATATACATACTTATCATTCTCTGGCTTAGGCCAATTAACGTTCCCATCTGCATCAACGCCGAAAGCGTTAAAAATTCCCCCGCCCTGCCCAAGCTCTAAGATAAATCTTGATGAGCCGCAGCTTATCGTGACATTTCCTGTCCTGTCAATTTCATTAACCTCAATTTTCCCGACAGAACACTTGCCATTCAAAAACCTGCTGCTTTCGTAAACATCAAAAACATCATCGTCAACTTCAATCCTTGCTTTCTTGTCTGCTTTGTCAAATCCCACATACTGAATATTAAACCCTGCTCTGCAATAGCTTCCAGGCACGAAAATATCCTGCGATGTCGTGCCTTTTTCAACTTTCACTGTTGTCAGCTTTCTGTCGCCCTGATAAATTGAAACAGTTGCAAAGTTCACATCAACTTCATCAGCCCTTATAAAATACCTTCCTTTCCAGAAGCTCTGCTTGCCGAGATTTTTTTCATTTTCCCATTCTTTGTCTGTCATCTCTCTAAGCAGAAAATCTCCAGTGCCTGTGCCAATTGCATTTCCTGCATCATACTGAATCTGCGCTGTCAATGTCACATTCACAAAATCAGGAAGCTCTTTTTCTTTTGGGTTCTGCTTCAACACAACAACAACATATCCAATATTATTTATCAAAGGGCTTCCAAGCAGTATGTCTCGAGTTCTTAAAGCTGCTCTTGCAGGATGAAATCCAACTCCGACAATTTCATTTGGATACTGCCCTGTGAATCTTATGTTTCTTATTTCATTTATGTCAATCACAGGATTTACTTTTAATGCATCTATCTGGCAGAAAACAGGAACATTCTGCTCTGCCAATAAATCACTTCTTACAACAGCTGGCTGGCATCCTGCTGGCGCAACCTGAATTAAAATATCCTGCCTTGCCTCGCATGTTGTTTTCTCGTCTAAAATCGGCCAGTAGCTTGCCAATCTGTTTTCAGCCCTGTAATATGTCTGAAAGCTTGGCTGGTATGTCTGCCTGTTAACATAACTAACACTATTGCCTTGTCCGCTGAATCCATGCACGCTTCCATGATCTGCAGAAGCAAAGCCTGCAAAAGAAAATGTGTTTATAATCAAAATAACTATTATAACAAAACTCATAATTATCCTGCTTGGCCTGTAAATTGTTCTCTCAAGCCCTGCTAACTTATCTCTCTCTATTTTTGAGTTTCTCCCTCTTCTGCCAATTATTTTTTTCTCTTCATGTCCTTTTCTCATCTTATGAAATTAATTCTCTTTAGCTATGAACGAAACACCAACTCCTAATGATTCAAACGCCTCAAAATTATACTGCAGTTCTTCTAATGAATTTGGTTTTGGCAGCGAATCAGCATCAATAACAATTTTGCCTTTCTGAAGCTCTGATTCAAGTATATAAGTTTCTGTCCTGCCTCCGCCTATTAACGCATATTCTATTTTTGTTTCGGGAATTGCAATATCAATGCATTCCTCTCTCGTTGCGCCAAACAACCCAAAAATGCCCCCTCTTGGAGCATTAATGCATTCTGTTTTCTTGCTTGCAGGAATTTTAATTTCAGAATCGCTGTATGCATAAACGCTTATGTTATAAAGCCCCTCATGCAATTTTATTTTGTTTGAGTCAGGCAAAGCTACGCTTGCTGTCTTATCGCCATTGAAATTCACGACTGCAAGCCCCTCAATTGGCTTTCCGTCAATTTTTACCTCTACCTCAACCTCATACTCCCTGTCAAGTATAATATCTGCAATACTTTCTTCATTGCTTGAAAATAGCTGTTTTTTCTCTGCGTAATTATCTGTCCTTGCAACTAAAAATCCATTTACACACGCAGGTGCTTTTCCATTAAGCACTCCTTCTTTTGTTTCTCCAAGCAGGCATTTGCTGTCAAAGCATTCAAAGCTTATGTTGGCATCAACATTGTTTAGGTTAATATCAAAAACATTCACAGTTATATCCTGCGTATTAAATGCACAAACATTAATTGCCTCTTCCTCTGTAATTTCAGAAAATATCGCCCTTCTCGGCACATTGTTATCTATTATAACTGCAACAGGAAACTGGAATATTTCAATGCCGTCATAAATCTGTATGAGCACAGGAAAACTGACATCATAGACAAAATGATATGGCACATAACAAAATCCAAGAACACCAAGTCCTTGCTGGTTTCCAATTGGCTGCGCAATCATTAAATCATCGTCAACTCCCTCTCCAACTATCTCAACTTTAGCAGGCCAGTTTTTTGAATACATAATATTTACTGACTCATCAGTTCCCAAATCAACTACAAAATACTTGTCTGTTTCATTATTTTGAGTGTAATAATTCCCCTTGAATTTTATGGCTCCTATATTTGCCTCTAAGCCCTGCTTCAGCTCATCAACAACCTCTCTCGTCTTCCAGATTTTCGGGCTGCATGATACTTCAACTCCGTCAACAGGAGCGTATAATCGTAAGACATCAACGCTGTAATTCTCAAGAAACTCGCTGTCTTTTTCCTTTTCATAGATTTTTCTTGC
>JACQIC010000027.1 GCA_016198725.1 Candidatus Aenigmatarchaeota archaeon
CTGAGCGGGCCGTGGTGTTGGGCGTCAACGACGACGGCAGGTTCAGCATCGATGCCTACGACGACTTCATCAGCAGTTGGCGTGCTCTCTGGGTGGTCGTCGGCGCGCGGAAAAATCAGGACTTAAGCAAAGAAGTTTCTGTGGATGCGAAAAAAGCTGATTATTCTCTTGATGACATTGCTGTAGAAATTGTTGAGCGAAAAGAGGAATGTTCTAAATATTATAGCAGTAGTATCGCAAAAGCTTTTGAAGAAGCAAGTGGTGGCGGAAAGAACATTGTTGCTTCAATGCCTGCTTTGCTTGCCGCGCGGGTAAAAGCGCCAAATGACCACCTGCTCTGGCACAACTGGTACACTGCACTTACTGAAGAGGATGTTGGCATTGATGCAGAAGGACTTTTTGGACAGAAAGGGAAGCCTGTTGTTGTTGTCGTGCATGGCGGTGGGCTATTATCAACACCTGACAGGCTTAGGAAAGCATGCAATGATGGATTGATAAATTGCGCTGCCAGATTGTCTGATTTGGAAATGAGCGAATTGTTAAAAGGGCGAGTGTGTGGCACAAGTTTTCCAGTTTATCCTTTTGATTATTTTAAAACAATGAGCTGTTTGCCGGTAATAAATTACGGAATTGTTCTTGATTTTGAAACAGCAAAAAACTGCAAATCAGGATATCGTCAATTGGACGAACTTTACAATGACGCTCTCTTTATTGCGCGTGCAGGTGGCATGAAACCAGCACGACAATACCTTGACAGAGCAGCACAAGTTTATGGAAAAAGGCATGGTAATTGGCATAATTTCGATAATGTCAATACCTCACAATCTCAGGGGCGCCCAGTGCATCTCAGCAGCGTTAATGTTGGCCTCAGTGGCTACTACATTAGCGATATTGGGCGTTTCGTTGGGGTGTGCGCCGGAGGCGCTTGGCGTGCGGAAAAATAAGTATTGACAATTGCGCTATTCATGTTACATAAAGCGCAATTTTTAATCTACTGAATTGCGTAAAGGTAGATATTGAGGAATATTTAAAACTAATAAACCATTCAAGTATGGCAAATGACACAAATTTTTATACAAAATTGTCATTTGCTTATTACGAACGGACAACTTTTTGTATAATAACTTTTGTCTGTGAGTATAGGTACAAATAGGTAAAAAAACATGGACAAAGATAAAGCTCTTGTGGCTTTTCAGGACAAGAAAATCAGGAGAATTTGGTACAATCAGGAATGGTTTTACTCTGTTGTGGATATTGTTGAAGTTCTTACAGACAGTCCTACTCCTAGACAGTATTGGAGCAAAGTCAAGGACAGAGAGTTTATTGCTCTTGAACTGTCCCCAATTTGGGTACAGTTGAAATTGCCTGCAGAGGATGGCAAATTGCGCTTTACAGACTGTGTGCACACTAAAAATGCCTTCAGGCTGATACAATCCATTACTTCAAAGAAAGCAGAGCCCTTCAAGCAATGGCTTGCACAATTAGCTCAAGAGCGCATTGAGGAAATAGAAAACCCCGAATTAGCCCAAGACAGGGTGAAGGAATACTACCAACTGAAAGGTTACCCTAAGGACTGGATCGATAAGCGCCTGAGAGGGATTGCCATACGGCAGGAATTGACTGATGAATGGAAAGATCGTGGCGTTGCACAAGAAACAGATTTTGCCATTCTTACAAACGAGATAAGTAAAGCAACCTTTGGAAAAACAGTCCAAGAATACAAGGAACTCAAAGGTCTCAAGAAAAAGAACCAAAATCTCAGAGACCATATGACAGATTGGGAACTCATATTCAATATGCTCGGAGAAAAGGCCACAACAGATATCACAAGGACAAGAGACGCACAAGGCTTTGAAGAAAATAATCAGGCAGCAAAAAGAGGGGGCCAAATAGCCCACAATGCAAGAAAAGAATTAGAACAAGAAACAGGCAAATCTGTGATCTCAAAAGACAATTTTCTAAGTCTTACCGAACCTAAAAAACTTGAAAACAAGAAGAAAAACGACAAAAAATAGCCTTTAAAATATCAGAATTTTTAACAGCCGCTACTTAACATCTGCGGATTGAACAATACGTGGAAAACTGGAAAACCCAACGTTTATAAACCACCTCTTATTTTTGGTAGTAAACAGCCCGAGTCCGCTTGTTGTGGGCGATTGAGGGTTAGGCAGGATTATCTGTTTAACTTCTTTGGGGTTATTGATTAAAAATGCCGGAAACAAAAGAACCAGAACTTAAGTATCTTGTGCGTGTTGCAGATACTGATTTGAATGGGAAAATGACTACGTTGTACGCTCTTTCGCGCATTAAGGGTGTTGGTGTTATGTTTGCGCATGCTGCGTGCATAGTGGCTCAGGTTGATGGCGGTAAAAGAATAGGTGCGTTGTCTGATGATGATGTTAAAAAACTTGATCAGGCAATACGTTCGCCGCAAGAGGCGGGTTTGCCTCGTTGGCTTTTGAACAGGCGTTTTGATCCTGAGACTGGGCAGGACAAGCATGTTCTCACGAGTGATTTGCAGTTTTCTATCGAGAATGATATTAAGTTCATGAAGAGAACAAGAACTTACAAGGGTGTGCGTCACATGCTTGGACAGCCTGTGCGAGGTCAGCGTACAAGAAGCAACTTCAGAGTCAACAAGGGTAAGGTTATGGGTGTCAGAGTTGCGGCAGGGTCAAAGAAGGGGGGCAAGACTTAAATGGGCGACCCAAAAAAAAGCAGGCGAAAATATAGCAGGCCTCGGCATCCGTGGAAAAAAGACCGTATTGAAGCTGAGAAAGTTATTCTTAAAGAATATGGTTTGAAAAACAAGAGGGAGATTTGGCAGATGACTGCGTTTCTTAGGGCTGTTAGTGATCAGGCAAAGAAACTTATTGCGGCAAGAGGAACTCAAGTAGAAAGGGAGCGTGAGCTTCTTATTGCCCGGCTTGTTAGGCAGGGCTTGATTGGTCAGGGGTCAAAACTTGATGATGTTCTTGGTTTGTCTCTTAACAGCATTCTTGAGCGAAGGCTTCAAACGTTTGTTGTTAGGAAAGGTCTTGCGAAAACAATGAATCAGGCAAGGCAGTTTATTGTTCACACGCACATTTTAGTCAATAGCAAGGTTGTTACAAGGCCTTCTTATCTTGTTCTTAGTGCTGAAGAGCAGCAGATAGCGTTTCATCCGCAGTCGGTTTTAAGCAGTGCAGATCATCCTGTGCGTGCGGCGCCGGCGCCTGCTGTTGTTCAACCGCAAAAACAGGAACAAAAACAGGGTAAGAGTGGTGGCGTATGAAAAATGACAATACTAAATGGGCGCTTGCGCATATTTTTGCGTCATATAATGATACTATTATTCACATTACTGACATTACTGGAACAGAAACTCTTGCTGTTGCATCAGGTGGCATGGTTGTCAAATCAGACAGGATGGAAAGTTCTCCTACTGCGGCTATGATGGCTGCAAAACGTGCTGCTGAAGCCGCGCTTGAAAAAGGCGTGACAGGAATTCATGTGAGAGTTCGCGCGCCTGGAGGCCATAATGGTCAGCATAATCCGGGACCTGGAGCGCAGGCGGCGATTCGCGCGCTTTCCCGTATGGGGCTTCGTATTGGAATTATTGAGGATGTAACTCCTATTCCGCATGGTGGGTGCAGAAAGAAGGGTGGTAAGAGAGGAAGGAGAGTTTAAGGAGGAAACATGGTTGTAGTTGAAGTTATCGCAAAAGACAAGAACAGGGTGGAGTTTTCATTAACAGATGCAAGTGCAGCGTTTGCAAATACGCTTAGGCGTCTTATTATTGAAAATGTTCCTGTGCTTGCCGTTGATGAAGTGGAATTTTCCAAAAACAGCAGTGCGTTGTATGATGAAATTCTTGCGCACAGGATTGGGCTTCTTGTTCTCAAAACAGACCTTGAATCGTATTATTTAAAGAGTGCGTGTAAATGCAAAGGTGAAGGGTGTGCGAGGTGTCAGGTTACGCTTTCGCTCAGCGCAAAAGGTCCTTGTACTGTGTATGCTTCTGATATGCAGTGTAAGGATCCTAAAATAAAGCCGGTTCATGGAAAAACGCCGCTCGTGAAGCTTCTTAAAGGGCAGGAGCTTGAGTTTATTGCTACTGCAAGGCTTGGTTTTGGTTCAGAGCATGTTAAGTGGAGTCCTGGACTTGCGTGGTACAAGCATAAGCCTCTTATTGAAATTAATGAAAAGAAAAATACTAATCCTGAAGCGTGTGTTCAATCATGTCCTGTGGACGTGTACGAAATTAAGGATGGTAAACTCGCTATTAACAAGAAGAACCATATGCGATGTCACCTGTGCATGGCGTGCGTTGACGTGGCAGCAAATAATTCGATAAGTGTTGAGAAAAATCCCAGTGAGTTCGTGTTTTACCTTGAACCGTGGGGTCAGCTTGATGCTGGAGAAATAGTTGAAGTGGCTGTCAGCTCATTTCAGGGCATGCTCAAAAGCTTTGAAGAGAAAATCAAGGACGCAGGGGTGGCAGAGCCTGGTCAAATGCGCTAGGTTGAGGGCCTAGTCCCTTAGTGGGTGCGAGGGTTCGAATCCCTTCCCCTGCATGAATATGAGAACCGGACCAACTAACGAAAACGTGAAGGCGCTTATTTTGGCGCTGAGGAAAGAATCAACTACTGCAAAGTCTGCGCTTTGGGATAGGATAGCTGATGATATTGAAAAGGCAACACGGCAAAGAAGGGAAGTTAACTTGTCAAGGCTGTCAAGAAATACTAAGGCTAATGAAACGGTTGTTGTGCCTGGAAAAGTGCTTGGTGCAGGCATTCTTGCTCACGCTGTTGTTGTTGCCGCGCTGAATTTTTCAGCAAGTGCGCGTGTTCAAATAGAAAAAGCATCTGGCCGTGCGATAACAATTGCGGAACTTGTAAAACAAAACCCGAAAGGAAAAGACATAAGGGTGATTGGTTAATATGACTGAAATAATTAATCTTGATGCGACGAATGCGATTGTTGGAAGATTGTGTACTTACGCAGCAAAGCAAGCGTTGTTGGGCAAGAAAATAAACATTTACAATTGCGAGCACGCTGTTATCAGCGGCAATCCTGATTACACGTTTCAAAGGTATCATCATTTGATTGAAGATACAGGACAGCCGTTCAGGGGTCCTAATTATCCGAAGCTTGCAGATAGGTTTGTGCGCAGGATAGTGCGTGGAATGGTGCCTCACAAGCAGGAGAAGGGAAGAACTGCTTTTGCGCGAATCATGTGTTATATAGGAGTGCCTGCTGATTTTAAGGACAAAATGACCAGATTTGAACCGGCTGACATGAAAGACCTTGGTACTGTAAGATTTATTACTATTAAAGAACTTATCAGAAGGCTTGGAGGAAGTCAATGAAAAGAATTGTGACTAGCGGAAAAAGAAAGTCTGCAATTGCTGCTGCAACACTTCAGCAGGGAGCAGGCATAATTCGCATTAATGGACACCTTCTCGATACTTATGAACCTGAACTTTGTAGGCTTAAGCTCAAAGAACCGCTTCTTATAGCAGGCAATGCTGTTGTTGGAGTAAACATTGACGTTAGTGTGCGTGGCGGCGGGACTGCGAGTCAGACAGAAGCGTGCAGGCTTGCAATTGCTCGCGCGCTTGTTGCTTGTGATAAGAAATTACAAAAACAATTTCTCGATTATGACAGAACTCTGCTTGTTGCAGATGTGAGAAGAAAAGAATCTCGTAAGCCCAACTGTCATGGAAAAGCAAGGGCTAAGAGGCAGAAGTCTTATAGGTGAATGTTCA
>JACQIC010000028.1 GCA_016198725.1 Candidatus Aenigmatarchaeota archaeon
CAGTATGTTCCATTTTGGAAGTGGCTATTAATTTAAATAATTTAAATACTCTTCACGTCAAACAAAACAAAGTGCAGTCATGCAAGAACTCCAGCAACTGCAGAAACTTGTTATGCGCATATTTTATATATCATTATTGGTTTGCATGATTAAAAAAATATGAAAAAGTCACAGATTACAGTATTCATTATACTCAGCCTGATTTTGCTCTTATCGGCTGGCGTTGTGCTGTATTTTCAGACTACGCAAGAAAGAGCGCTGCTTGAAATAGAAAAGCCAAAAATAGCTGCCTTGCCAGCAGAGCTTGCGCCCATTGGGCAGTTTGTGCAGTCATGCGCTGAAGAGCTTGCGAAAACAGCATTTATACAAATTGGCGCCGGCGGAGGATACTTGGACTCAACCGGTCTGAGGTATAACCCTTTTGAACCAACAGAAGGGAATGGGGTGCAGTTTGCGCCGCAAGGCTCGCTTGTTTTGCCGTTCTGGTATTATTTAAAAGACAAAAATGACTGCATTGGAACGTGCGATTTTGACACCAAAAGAGTGCCAGTCAGCAGAGGAGAAGGATTATCAATAGAGGGACAGGTTGATGATTTTGTCAGCAAAAAATTACAGCAGTGCACTAACAAGTTTAAAAAATTCAAAGAACAGGATTTCAGTGTTGAAGAGCTTGATGCGCCCTCTGTTGAAACGCTCGTAACAAAAGAAGATGTGTTCCTGACAATAAAATACCCGCTGCGCATCACAAAAGGAGAACAAGTGTACAGCGTCAATACATTTGCCGCAACACTGCCATTTAATTTCAGGCAAACATACAACCTTGCAGCAACACTCACAAACCTTGAAGCAGAACACCGCTTCTTGGAAAAAGACATCAGACAATTAATAGATGCGTTCAGCAAAAAAGACAGCAAAATGCTACCACCAGTATCTGAATCAGACATCAAATTTGGACTCGGCACTGTCTGGGTGAAGTTTGACGTTGAAAGAAAACTAAGACAAGTGATTGCAAGCTACATACCACTGCTGCAAGTCACAGGCACGCGCAACCACAGATACCTTAGAGCGCCAGCAACAGTATTAGACAAAGAGCTGTACGAAACGCTCTACAACAGAGGAATGATTATTCCATTAAATGAAACAAATCCCAAAATTGAGGTCAAATTCAATTATCTTGACTGGTGGAAGCCGTACTTTAATTTGAACTGCAGAGGACAACTATGCCAGCCGGACAGCATGAGCAGCACTTTTGGGTTCATATTTGGCATACAAAGGTACAACTTTGCATATGATGTCAGCATACCAGTACTTGTTGAGATTCGTGCGCCAGAAGAATTCAAAGGAGAAGGGTACACATTCCAGTTCATGCTTGAGGCAAACATGCGAAACAATGAAGCCATGCCAAGCAATTTTGCACCGCTAACACAACTGTCTGTGCCAAAAAGAAGTATGTTCTGCGATGCCGACAAGCTAAGCGCAGGACCTATGAACATAGAAGTTATTGACGGCAAAACGAAAAAGCCAGTTGATGCCGTAATCGGCTATTCCTGCGGGCCGGAAGCATGCCCAATAGGCACTGCCTCAAACGGCAAACTAAACATGATGTTTCCACCCTGTCTTGGAGGAGTTCTAAGCATTGAAAAAGAAGATTATCAACCTGCAATAATTCCATTGAACGCAAAGTACAAAGAACAACAAAACATAAGCATGACACTTGAGCCGTACCGCCTGATGAATTTCAAAGTGCAAAAATACCTGCTCAAAAAAGGAACAGACTGGGAGCTTGACACACAAAACCCTGCACCACAAGCATCAGACGAAGAAACAACAATCCTGCTTGAAAAAAACACAACCCCCTTTGAAGAACCATTTTCAGTATTTGCACAAATAAAAGGAAGCCCTGTAAGCAAACAAGAAGATTACTCAACAGACATTCAGCTAATACCAGGAAAATACCACGTGCGAATCTACGGATTCAAGTACGCAAAACCGCCAATAATTATTCCAAAAGAAAAACGGTGCGTAAAAGCAGACCCGCTCGGAAGAAGAAAATGCTTTTTCATCCCTGAAAAACCAATAGTATTCGATGACAAAAACCCAATGCCAACAGGAGGAGCAGAATTTGACTGGGAACTCACAAGCGAAATGCTTGACTCAGGCAGCACAATAAAGTTCAGCACAATAGCATTCGGGCTTGACATACTACCAGAATCAAGAAGAAAAATAGAAGACCTTGAACAACTGGGAAGAATACAAGACTATTCAAAAGAAGTAAGAGAAGAATTGGAGCCGAAAATTTCGAGTTCGCAAACTCGCTCAGAAATTTTCAAGGAGTCCTAATGAACTACAACAGACATTTTGCATTGGTTTTGTGTTTTTTTATAGTTTTATTGCCCATCGCATCAGCGCAAGAACTCACGCTTCAAAAATATTCAGGCAGAAAAGGAATAAATGGCATTGTCGGAAGAGACGATATACTGGAAGTTGCAGTTATTGCATCTTTGCCAAGCACAATTGAAAGAGGAGACATAACCCCAGACCAAGTAAGGCTAAGAGTGGACGAATTCACTTTCCTGTTTGACAAATGCGAAAGAACAGGAGCAGCATTCACCTGCAAATACAACATATCACTAGAAGGATTTATTGGCAGAGATGAATATGCTGTCCTGCTGTTAAGCGACGAAGGACAGGAAACAACTTCAAAAAAATTCACGATAATGTCAGACGTGCTTGCGCCAAAAATAGAATCATTCACAATCAGCCCGCAGCTAACAACAGAAGGGCAAGTACAGTTCAACTACAAGGCAAGCGACACTGCATTTAACCCAAATGACGCGACAACATGCTCAGGAATAAAAGAAGTGCAGTTTGCATCAAAAGGCCAAGCGCTATTGACAGACACTGCTGACAAAACATGCAGAAAAGAAAATATCTTGACATACAACAAGCAAACAACAACACAATACGAAAAAACAGAGATTTGCGCAAAAGCAATTGACGTTTCAGGACTTGCAAGCACGCCGGCATGCAAAACGCTAATCATTGACAAAAGCCCGCCAGAACCAACAGGGATGGTGCTGACAGACAAGGAAGGATTCACGCTCACACACTTGCGAACAGGAGAAACAAGACAAGCAGACATAATAATAACAATCTCAAGCAATGAGCTCGACATAGTGCCGGAGAGCGTTATTGCAGACTTTTCAAGCATTGCACCAGGACAAGCGCCAAAAAGATTTGACGACACTGCAGGAGACTTGTACGTATGGAGAAATGTTCCAATAACCACGCCCAGCAACTGCAGGATAAGAATAAGCGCTGTTGATTTGGCAGGAAACACAGCAAACAAAGAACTAACCTGCACCTTATCAGTTGATGACACAGGACCAGAACCGGCAAGCATACAAACAATTACTGCCAGAGAAGGCATCCCGGTATTTGGAGCAAACGGAACAATAACAGCAGATTTCAAAGAAGCTGGAATAGGAATGTCATCAGCAAAAGCATTCCTTGACATGAGAAACTTTGGCTTAGGAATACAAAAAGCAAACAAGTGCACGCCAATAACTGCAGACTTATGGCGGTGCTTCTGGAATGCAGCGCCGCAAATAAGCGGAGTACGCACAGTTTCCGTGATTGATACAAAAGATGACTTAGGAAACACTGCAGGAACACTTGAACAAGAAATTGAAGCAGACATCACCCCGCCAACAGTAAGCAAAAAACTCCAGCTCTCAATAACACACACAGGAGGAGAAGAGTATGGAGCTATCACAATTGCAGGCGACACTATTAGTGTTGTGGCAACAGGAAACGGAATAGACAATGCCATTGGAAATTTTACAGGCATAGGCGGCGGAACCGAACAAGTCAATTGCGGAAACGAGAAAACACAAAAGTGCACGTTCAGCTCGCCAGTACTGACATCAGGACCTTACAACGCAACACTAAACTTTGACTTTTTAGACGCGGCAGGAAACTATGTCAGACTGAATTTCACGCACCCAGTCTCATCAATAGCAGATGAAGAAAACCCAAACTATTGGACAGTATCAACACCAAAATGCAGTCCAGCGCTAATTGACAGAAGCACTGCAAGCATAACCGCAATGCCAGTATTCTGCCAACTGAGGTTAAGAAGCACAAACGCAAACGCAGAACCAGTCATCACCTCACTTCCAGACATTACATTATGCACGGGAAGCGGAATAGACCAAGGAATCATCACAGACATCAACCTGATAAACAACGGATTAGGCAAAACCGACCCGATACTTTCCCTATCAATCGGGCCTTCAACAATCAACGTAAATGACATAAACCTAAACTGCCAGCTAAACATCCACACAAGAGTAGGAGACCATTTCACAACAAACCCAGAAAAAGAAAATGTTTCTGTCAAACTCGAGTTTTACAACCTGCCGCTCGGAGAGCTCTCAAGCAACGTAGACAAACAAATAGACGACGCAATTGACGATGCAAAACAATTAGGCGACTGGATAGGCACAGTTGACAAGGTGATAGAATACTCAGGAAAAATCTGCAGCATAAAAAGCGGAGTCAACAGCGTGATAGCTGCTGCAGACAGCGTAGTAATGACACTCGGCGCAATAGGAGGTGCAGGAAGAGCGTTAGGGCTTGAAGGATTTGGAAAAACAGCAGCAGAAACAGGAGCAAACATATGCAACGGAGTATCTGGGCCGTTGAATAATCTCATGCACGGAAGCGGAAGAGAAGGAGAAGGATTAATTGGCGGTGCAGGAGAAAGATTAAGCGCAAATATTGGAGGAGAAAAAGTCAGCTTGTTCAACGTACTAGAAAAATTCTGCTTGTTTGCGACATGCAGACTCGGGCCATCAGAGGGAAAAATGACTGCTTCAGCAAGCAACTTCATACAAGACTCTGGCGCGTTTTTTGGCGGAGGAGTAAACTGGTGCCAAAACGTGCAGGACGTGCTTGCAGGAGGACTCACAGGATGGCCCACAGAAGAAGGAAAACCTGCAGGGCCGCTAAGCTACAATCCATCACAAGCTCAAGGAGTTGCAAGAATACTGAGAGAACAAGGAGTAAGCGGAGAAACAGTACAACAGCAGGTAGAAAACGCGTACGTAAACTCGGGCGGAGTGCAGCATTTGGTTGACGTCAAAGAAAGCATTATTTGGAGCACAGTCTGCCTTTGCGTGCCAGGAATATTCCACAACCTCAACAAACTCAGACAAATCGAGTGCAAAAAAGCAACCTGCATTGCGCAAGACGTAAAAGAAAAAGGAATACCACTCTCGTTCTGCAGAGACTCATACAACCAGCAAACCTGCAAGTTCTGGTATGGAGAAATATTCATGCTCTTCCCACTTGTACAAGTATTTGACCAGTTCATGAACATGTTCAAAGAAGCATTCGCAAACCCCTTCGCGGCAGTCGGACTAGTCTCAGGATGCCTGTGCGGGGGATGCAAACAGTTTGCCACCGCACCAATAGTTGCCGGAGGAGCAAGCCTATTTGACTTGTGCGACCAAGCAACAGGACTTGGCGAAACACTAATCCAATACGGCGTTTGCGTCCTTCCAAAAACAGCAGCAAGAATAGGAGACGCAGTAGCAAGCATCCAAGGACTAACAGACAAAAAACAATGGGACACAGGCACAGACTGGTGCGATGAAATGGAAGAGATTGAAAGTGAGAGGAACAGCGAAAATGGATAAACAGATTATCACCAAGCTTAAACAAACTTTTGAGAATTATGCCAATGAGAAAGAAGGAATAGAGTTTTGGTTTGCAAGAGACTTACAGAAATTGCTTGAGTACGATGACTGGCGAAATTTTCTGAATGTAATTGAAAAAGCAAAAATTGCTTGCAAAAACTCAAGTTACGACGTAAATGATCATTTCGTTGATGTCACCAAAACGATACCTATGCCCAAAAGTGCCAGTAAAGAAATTCCAGAAAATCTTCCCCCTGAAGAAGACATAAAAAAACTTGAGCGAAGAGTCAAAAAAAATGAGAAAAGAGTGGTAAATTCTTCAGAATACAAGAAAAAATTGTGTGCGGAAATTGAAGATGTAAAGTCGGAAAGACAAACAGTCGAAACTCCGCAGGAGGGCGGAGGATGATGTATATAAAAGCACACTCACTCCTAATAATATTACTTTTAATAAACACCAGTATAGCACTCCCAACAGAAACAACTGATGTTGAAGCGGGAAGTATTTCTGGGCAGAGTGCACCTCAACCACCCACTCATTCACCAGCAGAACCACCTGTTGATCTATTAGCGGAAAGACCGACACCTCTTCAATTAGTAAGCATAGTAGATATTTCAACACCAATAAACAATGCCATGCGCTTGCCAGGACTACAAGGCAGTCTTCCATCGGGTTTTGAAGTTTTCCTAATGCAAGAACAACGAGCCATAAGAAACACAGTGACAAAAGACATATGGCTTTATGACTCGCGAGATGAACGTTTTAAGTCAACAACAGTGTATCAAAGTGGGATAAGGATAGTTGATAATCCGAACGTGCTTATTTTAACCGATAACAGCATTTATGAATTCACTCCGTCCAATGACTTTTATACATTTGAAAACGGCAGACGTTCAGAACAGAAAACAATAAACCCGGAGATAACTCCTCAAAACATTTTAAGGTTGTATAATGATGTTGATACTGCCACACGTGAAACAGAACAAGTAACACTTCCTTTAGCAGAAGAACTTGACAGACGTGCAAGAGAAGATCAAACAAGACAAAGAATGTCTGATCTTCAAACCCGTGCGAGTACTACTCGGGATGAACTAAGCACTCTCCGCGGCACAGATGGAATACAAGCTTTGGATGTAGTAACTGAACTTGCAGAATTGGAAGAACAACTGCGACAAATGGAGGAACAAATTAGTAGAGAAGGCATACCTGATGCTGAAAGAAGCGAACTTCAGCAAAGAAAAACTGCGCTTGAACAAAATTTCAGAGAGGCGTCTTCTCAGCGTTCCAATCTTCTTGCTGCCCGGAATTCAGCACGCGGAGCATTAAATGCTTACAGAAACTCACTTGAACAACAGCAGTCACAAGAAACAGAAGAAGATAAAAA
>JACQIC010000030.1 GCA_016198725.1 Candidatus Aenigmatarchaeota archaeon
TGAGTATGGGGTGTATAGAAAGATTCCTCTTCGTGCAATAAAAAATGGCGTGCAGGACAATCTGCAGAATTTTAATGACAGGAAGGAAAAGCCGGGAAACTCAACCAAAGTTGAAAATTATATAGGCATAAGGATTGATGGCAAGTTGCTTTAATTATAATTTAATTATAATATTCTTTTCTTCAAATCACTCCTGATTCTGTATGCACGTTCTGCATCTTTCAAAACAGCAGTATCAACTTCAGCAACAAACATTTCTTCTTTATTATGGTCTAATCTTTTGATCGCTCCAATAAATGGCACGCATATCTGTGACTGCCCCATAAGTGGGTAATCTATTCCTTTGTACTGGTATTTTCCTGCAGCATTGCAATACACCAGCACGATTTCATTCTCAAATGCGCGTGAAGAGCACAAGGAATTCACAGTTTTTATTTCTGCATCCTTACTCCATTTAAGCCCGATAGGTGCATCTTTCATACCCCAATAGCTTGTGCAAATGACGATATTCACTCCTCTTACCACCATTCTTCTGAACATTTCTGGAAAAATCAGGTCCCAACAAATTATGAGTCCTATTTTTCCAAATTTGGTGTTAAATACGCAGAGTTCATTTCCATAACTTAATTCTCTACGTTCAGGCAGCCAAAGATTTACTTTTCTATACCTGCCTTTGATTTCACCTTTAGACTCAATATAGTATGTTGTGTTGTACCATCCCAACTTATCTCCTTCTGCAAAGCTGCCAGTGACGATGTTTATATTATGTTCTCGTGCCAGTTGTTGAAAGTATTGTCTGTATTTTCCATCAAAATCAACAAATTCTTTCCTGCCAAAAAGAGGACCTACGGTAAAATCCTCAGGAAATACAATTATATCTGCACCAGCATCTGCTGCTTTTCGAATATATTTCTCTGCCTTTGCAAGATTTTCCTCTGGCGCAAACTGTTTAATTTCAAATTGAACAACTGCGATTTTTAGCTTTGGCATAATGCTGTTGTAATTGAAACACAAAATATAAGCTTATGCTTAGATTCAACTTAACTTTCTAAGATAGATTTATAAATAACACTAATTTTCTAAGACAAATGGAACTCGATAATAGGAATAAGTTGCTGCTGAATCTGCTTCAAAGCAACAGCCGAGAATCCTTAACTAAATTAGCAAAAGCTCTGAAACTTTCCTTAGACTCAACGCACAAGCGTATCAAAAAACTTCAGGAAAAAGGAATTATCAGCCGTTTTGGTATTTTTATTGATCCCAAAGCACTTGGTTATGACCTTGTTGCAAATGTGCAAATAAAACTCCACAATATCTCAGAAGAGCAGCTGAACAAATTCATTGCATATCTTCAGACTCATAAAAATATCATTGAGTTAATAACAACTTTGGGTGACTATGATTTTACTTGTGTTTTGATTGCAAAAAATACTGAAGAGCTTGAAGTTTTGTCGCGGCAAATAAGACAGAGGTTTAAGGAATTAATTTCGGATTGGAAAAGCGTTATCAATCTGAAAGTTCACAAGTTTGAGGAATATTCATTATAGAGAGCTTTGACAAGTTTCATGCTGCAATCTCTATCTGTCGCACTTCAACAAATCTTAGTGGTGTCGGAATTTCTTTTTCTGCTTCGAGACAAACTTGAATTGCTTCTTTGATTCTTTCCAGTGCTTGCTCAATAGTCTTGCCTTGGGTTGCGCATCCTTGTATGTCTGGCACTTTGGCCACATATAATCCCTCATCGTCCTGTTCAATCACAACAGTGAAGTTGTAGACTTTTTCTTTCATGGTGAATAAGAATCATTGCACATTAATAAACTTTATCTTTAAGAAATTCTCTGGGTGTGCGCAAACTCGAGAATTTCAATCAAACTCTGTTTCATAAACAGCGTTGCACACAAAATTATTCACAAGATAATCAACAATTCCTTTTTTGAAATAGTCTGAATAAATGCTCCATGAGCGCGGATCAAACACTACAGGTATGTACTTTATTTTTTTGCAGACTAAAAACAAGTTAAACGCGGCGATGCGTGTTTCTTCTGTTCCTTCGCTGAACACGACTTGTTCTGTGTTTGAAACGAGTTTTATTTCAGTCGGTCCATAGTTAACTGTTTCTTTAAGCCCGTACTTTGAGCCAGACAGTGAAGACAGTAGGTTGTCTTTCCAGTAATTTATTATCATGAAGTCATCGTCTGATTGCAGGCCTTTTATTCTGTTTTTGTCGTCATATCTCACAATAGTCTCCACAGTTTTTTTGAACGACTTTATTTTCTTGTTTTCATAATACGTAAAGGTCGTGGGTATTCCTTGGTCTGTTTTGAAGCCTGTTAGTTGGTCATTTATGTCCCAGTCAAATCTTATCTGGTCATCACGCGTAGCATACACGTTAAGCCTGTCATACCTGTCATAGTGCAGGTTTACAGTCCATCTGGGTGTTGTGATGTTTGTCAGCAGGTTTTTTTCACTATACGTAAATTCGATTGGTTTTACTGCAGAAATTTTTTTCAGTGATGCGTTTTCATATTCGAACTTTATTGTCTCTGTTCCTTTGTGCACTGCAATTAGTTTTTTCTCTGCATCAAATTTGAGAGAGCTTGTTTGTGCTTGGCTTGTTTGTTTTACGATAATCTCTGGAAGCAATTTTTCCTCCTCTTTTTTTTGCACTATTATTTCTTCTTTCTGAACTTCTTTTTTAATTTCAGGAAACTGTGGCGGCGAAGGTGGTTTTACAGCGTACTTTTCCATGTATTTCTGGAAATTTGCATATATTGCATCAGCTTTTTCTTTTATTTCCGGTTGTTTGTAAAGCCAGAATAGCACGGCAACAAGAATAACAAGCACTGTGAGAGAGTAAATGAATTGTTTGATAGTGTAAGCGAGCATAAGGTTAATAATTATGTGAATAAAAAAATTTCCGAGTTAAACACAAAGCGTCGAACTCGGAAAATTACCTCTTTTTCCCTTTTTTTTTATAGAGTCTCTATTCCAAGTTCAGAGTTAAGATTTGCTCTTTTTACGCTGACTTCGCGTGGGTCTGGTTTGCCGAGTATCCATGGGCTTTTGACTCCTGTGACTATGGTCATTACCATGAGCTTTCCTTTCATTTCGTCACTGACTCTTGCGCCCCAGATAACGTTTGCATCATCATCCATTGATTCTGTAACCAACTCTCCAACCCTGTTAATTTCGTCAAGGGTGAGATCTGGTCCTCCCCAGACGTGGATTAGTGCGCCTGTAGCGCCTTTGTATGATATGTCGAGTAGTGGGTTTGACAATGCGCCTCTGACTGCTTCGTCTACTCTGTTGTTTGTGTCTGAACTGCCTACTCCAATGGCTGCAACTCCTCCATTTGTCATGATTGCTTTCACATCTGCGTAATCCAGATTTACAAGGCTTGGTATGGCTATTGTTTCCACGATGCCTTTGATCATTGTTGCAATTAGTTCGTTTGCAACTGCAAATGCTTGCTGTACTGGAAGGTTGCCTGCTATTTGTACGAGTCGGTTGTTGTCTATGACTACTACTGTATCTGATACGTTTCTTAATTGTTGCAGTCCAAATTCGGCTTTGTCTATTCTTGCTCTTTCAATGTTGAAAGGCATTGTTACTGTGCCTATGACTATGGCGCCCATTTCTTTTGCTACTGACGCAACTACTGGCGCTGCTCCTGTTCCTGTGCCTCCGCCCATTCCTGCGCAAACGAAGACCATGTCAGAGCTTCGCAAGGTTTCTTTCAGCTGCATGAGCGATTCTTGTGCTGCTTCTGCTCCTTTTTGCGGAAAGCCGCCGCACCCAAGTCCGCGGGTTACATCTCTTCCTATTAGAAATTTTTTGTCAGCCTCAGAAATGTCAACGTGTTGTTTGTCTGTATTGCACACAATTACTTCTGCACCGCGGATTCCTTTTTTGTAGAGCCATGACGCCATGTTGTTTCCTGCGCCACCAACGCCTATGACTTTGATATTTGCCTGCCCAAATTCGGTTTCCTGTGGTTGGGGTTGTGAATACAGTTCGCTGTTTCGCACTATAAAATCCATGTTGTGTACCTCCTTCGCCTCTTTTTTTGTGAGTTGAAAGTATGAAAAAAAGAAAGGCTCCCCATTGGTTGTGTTTGGGGGGGGTGGTAAAAGAATCAGTGGAGAGCCCTCTTTTATTGTGATTAAAGCACAACTGGGTTGTGCTTTGTCATGATTATCATATATTTGTATACTGGATGCGTAAATAATATACTTATATATAAATGCTTCGATTTTGCATATTCTGTCGTCAAAATGGCTTTACTTGCCGCCAAAGAACGTCTTCATGGCATCACATATGCCATCTTTATCCTCGATTTCGGCGCACACAAGTTTTTTTTCTTTTAAGAGCACATCTTGAAGGTTTCTGATAAAATTCCCCTGCCTTGCGCCAGTTTTTACCTGTCCATAACAAAACTGGTTTGAGCTTGGAATGATGCTGTCTCGCAGGATTTGAATTGCGAGCAGGCTGTCATTTTCACTGCCATTATCACCGTCTGAAAAATGGAACGGGTAAACATTGAAGTCCCTGTACGCTTTGTCTATGAGCTCACTGCATTTTGTGTACGCTGACGAAATCAATGTTCCGCCGCTTTCATTGATGTGATAAAATGTTTCGCGGTCAACTTCTTTCGCGGCAACGTCGTGAACTATGTACTTCATTTCAACATGAGGGTAATGTCGTTTCAGCCATGTTTCAATCCAAAATGACATTGTGCGCACAATATCCTTTTGCTGTTGGCCCATGCTGCCGCTGACGTCCATCATGTAAATGATGACTGCATTGGACGAAATCTGTTGTATTTTTTTTGCAGACCTGTAGCGTTTGTCTTCATGTTCTGGAATTATTACCGGGTGTTCAGGAATGTATGTTCCCATCATGATTTGCCTTTTGAGCGCTTCCTTGAATGTTCTTTTTCTGTGCCTGAGGGATTCAGGTCCTGACCTGCGAATTCCTATGTACCGAGTTGTTTCGTTGACTATATTTTTCACTCCTTTAGGTTCTATTTTTGGAAGCTTTAATTCTTCTCCAAAAATATCTGCGAGTTCTTCAAGCGTCAATTCAACTTCCAAAATGTGTTGTCCTGGCGCGTCCCCTCCTCTGTCGCTTGGCTCAGAAGGCACACTTTCACCATTTTTTCCATCTCCTGCACCTACTCCGCCTGACTCGCGTCCGAAAGTAAAGTGTGGAATTTCTATCCAAGGGATTGTAATGTTGATTAAGTTTTTTCCTTTTTTCCCTATTAAGTCTGTATTTGAAATGTATTTTTTAAGTTCTTTTTTTATTGTTCCGTGCACAATCCGCTTAAACCTCGCTCTGTCAAGCTCGATCTTGCGCATGCAATACCAATGGCATGCCATGTTTAAAATATTATCTGTCTTCTGTACTTGTTTAGCAGCTCTGAAGGTACAATTTTCTGTATTCGCCGACTTCGTCAGCTCATACGCGAAAATTCCAAAACTTCGAAGCAAAACTCTCCTTAGCATTTGAAAATCTCGTGTGAGCGTTAGCGAACTCGAGATTTTCTCGTCATCGGATAAACTGCGCTCCTGCAGAAAAGATTCTATCTAAACACGTACGGTACATAGGCTCTGTCCTGAATCTCATAAAAATTAATAAACCCTCTCGCCACGTTAGTGGCTGAGAGGGGTGGGGAAGGTTGAGTTCCCCATGACAAAAGAAGAGAAACTAGTACAAAAAGTTAA
>JACQIC010000031.1 GCA_016198725.1 Candidatus Aenigmatarchaeota archaeon
ATGCTATGGAAGCAGCGTAAGCTCCAGAAAAGCCAGAACCATACGAACAGAAGTCTATGGCAGACTAGCCTGCCATAATATATTTGGCTGGCTTTTCAGACTTTCAGGACAGAGCCGCTCAATTCGCTCACTTCTTAAATTTCTCGTGTGAGCCAAAAGCGAACTCGAGAAATTATGGCAAATCTCATGATTTTGGAAGGTATTTTGTGAGATTTGCTATACTACCAAAGTGCAGAAAATTTCATTATTAATGCACTTTGGTATTATTTCAAATTAACTTTTGGCATAGGAATTGGAGGCGGAAGATTAATTTCCCGCGACAAAATAAGCGCTTCAATATTACACTTGCTCAAAATGCTGTTCAGAATAGGATTCATAACCTCCTTGGGAATCTTCTTGTCCTTTTTCCAACCAGCTGCAAGCTCAGCAACCTTCTCCTTTTTTTCAAAATAAGTCAAACTGCCAGTAAAAGTAAGCTCAGCAATCTTAGGATCATAAGTCGCCTTAAACTCAAAATCAAACTTCAAAACGTCCTGCTTATTAGCGCCAAAAGTCAACTCGACCTTATCAACATTCTTAACAGCAACATTATTGTTCACACTAACCTTGCCTTTAGCAGGAGCAAACTTCTCCAACTGAATTTTGTCAAACTGAATGCCAATAACAGTCATAGTATCACCCAGCCAATCTGCACAATAATTAGTATTTAAAGGATTCTATTGTAGGGGATATATGTTCATTCACAACTTTTTACTTAATCAAGGTTAGAACGTTCAATTTTATTGAAAATTGAACGTTTTAATCGCAATATTTATATCATTTCACTCTCTCTTTCACGTATTGCTTTAGCGTCTCAATAATCATCTGTATTCTAATCTTGTTTTGATTCCATAAATCCGTGCTGACTTTTACGCCGTGATAATCTATTTTGTTGCGCAACTTTCGCAATTCGTTCAGGTATTCAAAATCAAGCTCCATATCCTGTTTCTTCTGGAGGATGTACTGGAACAAGCAGTCATGATTTGCGGCTTTCCAGCCGTCAAGTGCAAGGACTGCAACAATCAGTTCTTTGATTATTTCATAATGCCCCTCAATGAATAATGATGGAAATTTTTGTGCTTTTGCTTCAACTTCTTTCCAAAAAGCGCATTTATGCTCTGTGAGCGCAAGAATTTCTACTGCTCTGTTAATATCAATATCTCCTGTTTCAGCAAGCATGCCTTCGCGCAAACATTCTTTGAAGTTCATAGAATCAGAGCTCCGCTCAGCGTATTGCCATTTATAATATTGTTCCGCAAGCCTGTTGTAAGATTACTCATGTTTTCTTCAAAAAACAACTGTATTTCGTGCTTGAGCTTTTGTTCGTATGACTGCAAGTCTATTTTGGTCTCTTTTGCCTGAATGAAAATATCCACATCGCTTGTTTTCAGATAAGTGCCTTTTTGTGCGCTGCCAAATAGAACAATTGCTTTTGGTTTAAGTTTCTGCTCAAGATAATCAATGATGCCGCTTGATGCCAGCTTTTCAAGTAATGATGTGCTTTTGGCAAGCTTGTACTTTTTTAACAACCTGTTGGCTTCATAGTAGGGATAACTGTTTTTCTGCTTAATTCTCACAGCAATTCCTTTTCTCACCATACGCCTCAAGTATTTCATGACGGTTTTTGAATTCAGATGAGTGATTCTGCTGAGTTCACGTACGCCAAACTTTCGCATTGGGTAGCTAAAAAACAGCTGATGCAGTTTATCTTGCTTATCCATAAATGTAGTAAAATAGTACTACATTATAAAACTTATGTTTTCACACAATTTATATAACCAAAAATTACTGCAATTTCATGTTCCACTATTATCTTCAGGACCCGTTGTTTTTCAATGTGTTAGTTCTTGCGGCGAGCCTGTATATTCTTTACAAAAGCGCAGATCTCATTGTCTACGGCATTTCTGATTATGCCAAAAAGCTCGGGCTTAGCGACGCGATTATTGGGCTGGTTGTAGTGGCAATGGCGGCATCGGCTCCTGAAATAATAAGCGCACTAACCGGGTTTCTTGAAGGAAACTCAAGTGTTGGCTTTGGCTCAATACTTGGCGCAAACATGGTGCACGTAGGTTTTGCGCTTGGCATGCTTGCTCTTGTTGGAAAAAAAGTTCAGCTTGAGTCAACCATATTCAAAAAGCAAAAACTTTTCATGTGGGGTGTTTTAATGCTGCCATTTCTTCTATCACTTGATGGTGTGCTGAGCAGAGTTGACGGCGTGCTGCTTATAGCCGCATTTGCAGCATACATAGGACGATTATGGCACATTGAAGGCACTCTTGGAAAACTAAAAAAGAATGTGCAACTAAAGCGGCTTTGGAGGGATGCATTTATTTTTCTTGGAGCATTTGCAGCGTTAATGCTTGCAGGCAGATGGCTTGTTTTCACGAGCATAAACATCGCTTCCTATTTTGGCCTGCCGTCATACTTTATTGCGCTGACAGTAATAGGCATAGGCACAACAATACCTGACATGGCAATAGAGCTAAGGTCGCTTTTCACAAAAAAGGCAACAATCGGCCTTGGAGACCTGCTTGGAAGCCTCATGATTGAACTTGTCTTGTTTTTCGGCATACTTTCAATTCTAAAACCTTTGATTGTTGATATAAAAATTGTTTTAAATTCACTTATCTTTCTTTCAGGAAGCATAACAGTCATAATGATTCTCATGCGTGGCAAAGAAATAACACGGAAACACGGACTACTATTATTAGGACTTTATGCACTGTTTATGCTGGTTGAGATATATGCAATAAGCTAACCACACATTTATATACTGCAGACTATGCTTTGCACATATGTCATCTATGCATCCTGTAAATCACATTAAAATCACAAGTGGGATGTCTGCTGCAGAGCTTGTAAAACAAATGTCTGCATCAGGAGTTATGGGTGCAGGAAGAATTGCGAAAGGTGCAGAAATTCTTCAAAAAATGCTTGCAGACAAGGACTGCACGGTTTTTTTCGGACAAGCAGGATGCATGATCCCTGGCGGCATGAAAGAAATCATTCACGACATTCTTTTGACAAGAAGAATCAGGGTATTTGTAACAACAGGTGCAACACTAACACATGATACAGTTGAAGCGCTTGGCTACAAACATTATCAAGGCACTGCATCTGTTGATGATGCCGAATTAAACAAGAAAGGGCTTGACAGGATGTATGACAGCTACATGCCAAACGAAGTATATGAAGGACTGGAAGATTTTTTCCAAAAAAACTGGGATGCGCTGACAAAAGCAAAATCAATCCGTGAATTGCTCGACATCATTGGAAGTTTATTGCCAAAAGAGAGCATACTGCGAATCTGCCATGAACTGAAAATTCCAGTGTTCTGCCCTGCACTTGCAGACTCGGGAATTGGACTGATGATATGGGGCAGGCTCGCGGCAGGGAAAAAACTTGACATTCCGGCATTTGACGACATGAAGGAAATAATCTCAATAGCGTGGGACAGCAAAAAAAATGGAGTTTTTTATGTCGGCGGCGGAGTGCCAAAAAACTTCTGCCAGCAGGCAATGCAGTTCTCAAAACAAGCAAGCTACGGAGTCCAAATAACAACAGACAGGCCAGAATGGGGCGGCAGTTCTGGTGCAGAATTAAGAGAAGGAATCAGCTGGGGTAAGTTAGAGCCAAATGCGGAATTTGTTGATGTGTTCTGTGATGCGACCATTGCATTGCCATTGATGTGGGCTGCTGTTAGAAAGTAGCATTTTCTGTTCTCATCGATATACACATACTTAACAATAATTACTTAAATTACCAGTTGTTTTCAATATGCATGAAGTATATAGACGTCCACTGCCACCTGAACCACAAACAGTTTGCAAACGATTTGGGTGCAGTAATGGACAGAGCCAGGAAAGCAGGTGTTGTAAGGATAATCTGTGCAGGAGTCAACCCGCCAACAAACAGGGAAGTGCTTGAGCTGGCCAAAAAAAATCCAGACATTGTGCGGTGCAGTCTTGGTGCTTATCCAATTGACGCATTGAACATTCAGATATTCTCTCCAGATGAAATTGGCCTGTCTGCAGCCAAAAATTTTGATTTGCATGATGAACTAGAATTTATTAAAAAAAACAAAGATTTGATAGTGGCGGTTGGAGAAGCAGGACTTGACTACAAATGGGACGAGCCAAAAAAAATGATTGAACAACAGAAAAAAAATTTTATAAAAGTAATCGAATTATGCGAGCAAATAAAAAAACCACTCATAGTACACTCCAGAAGGGCAGAAGCAGACTGCATTGAACTGCTTGAAAGCTCAAAGCTGAAAGCAGTAGACTTGCACTGCTTTGAAGGCAACAAAAAACTAATCAAAAAAGCTGTTGAACTTGGATACTGTTTTTCAATCCCGCCGGTTATCCGAAAACTCCAGCACTTTGAAACACTTGTACAAGAAGCGCCAATAACACAGCTCCTGACAGAAACAGACTCGCCATGGCTGTCTGGCATTACAGGAGAAAGAAATGAGCCGGCAAATGTTGTTCTTACTGTCAAGCGAATTGCATCACTTAAAGAATTCACAGAAGAAGAAACAGCAAATAGTATACTGCTGAATTACAAGAAACTTTTCAATGACTAAAACTTGTGCAAACCAAGTTATACAAGCGAAAATCCACCATCTTGTTTCTGCCAGTATTTTACTCTGTTTCTGCCAGTATTTTTCGCAGTGTATACTGCCTCGTCTGCCATTCTGATAAGATTTTTTGCGTCATTGGCATTGTCAGGAAAAACAGCAACGCCCAAAGATACTGTGACTGTAATCTCACGAGGCCAGTCTGCAGGTTTCGGATCATTTTCAACATTTAATCTTAAACGCTCGCAAACCTTCACAATGTTTTCAATTGTTGTTTTGATTTCCATTGGAAAAATCAACGCAAACTCCTCGCCGCCATACCTGAAAAGTTCATCGCCTTTTCTCAAAGAATTTTTAACAACGCCAACAACTTTTTTCAAAACAAAATCGCCTGTCTGATGGCCGAGTGCGTCATTCACGCGCTTAAAATAATCGATATCAAGAATCGCAAGAGCAAAGCGAACCTTTTTCCCTCTTCTTTCAACTGAGGGGGCAAGCTCTTCCATCATTTTGTTAAAAGAACGTCTGTTCCCAATTTCTGTTAATGCATCCTTGTCTGCAGACTTTTTCAAAAAATTCATTATTCTTGCATTCGCAACTTCTTTTGCTCTTGCAGACTGCGTGAGTTCAAGGCTGCGCGTGCGTATGCGTTCTTCAGCATCTTTGGGAAATCTGCGCCAGAAAAACAGCCGCCTGTTCTTTCTTGCCACGAGCAAGGACAATTTCACAATATCCTCAGATGAAGACGCTTTTGCAAGCAGATGATTAAACTCAACATCACTCACCGTCCCGCCCAAAGACGCCATTTCATCATCAAAAGTTTTGTACGATTCCAAAAGAGGAGTCAATGGGTCAAAACAAGACTCTTTCTCATTTTTTAACCACAACTTTAATCTCTCGGCAATATCTGTCAGCCCAAGAGATAATGTTTGCAATCTGCCTGCATCAGGCTTGGAAAGTTTTAATTCATTTTCCAAATCATTAAGTATTTTTATTTCGTTCTTAACCTCTTGCTGCTGTCCGCTTATTATTTGCTTGAATTTCGGCACTATTTTATAAAACATATCAGACATTTGCCTGATTTTCAATGACTGTTCCCCTGTCAAGTCTTCAAGAGAATAAAACCTTGTCTGCTGAATCTCTTTCAGGTGATGTTCAGAATGTGCATCAAATACTTTCTGCATTGTTTCATCAAACTGCAAGTCCTTTGCCAGCAATGAAAACTCTGCAAGAACCACGTTTCTAATCTCGCCAATTTTTCTTGCTGCTGATGCCTGCAATCTATTATCAGGATTTTTCCCAATCATTGAAAGAAAATCCGCCAACTCGTGAACATACTTGAGATGAACAAACATTGTTCTGAACCTTTGCTCAAATTCCTGAATATGACTCGCATGTTCATACAACAACTTTAAAATTCTCTTTGAATTTTTAATGGCAAAAGAGGCATTGTTCATGAGCTAAACGTATCTTCTTGCTATTTATTACTTTCCAATGTTCTTTTAACAGCATAGAACGCCTGTGAAACAAATTCTTCTTTAAGCACATAAGTCTGCTCAGTAAAAGTTGAGACTATTTCCGTGATTGGAATATTTTCCCACGCCAGTGCTTTGGTAATAACATAAAACAGCCCAACTTCCTCGACAGCCTTTTCTGAAATACGGATAGTGAGCGAAGAAAGATGGTCTATGCTCTTTGTTATTTTTTCTCCTGTGAGAATCTTAAGAATACTATTTTTGTACCTTTTGTTGGCAATAATCGTTATTTCATACAACCCCTGTGTTACTGTAATAAAATCGCCTTTGGAAATATTCACAAGTCCATACATTTTCTGAACTGCCTTGACGCTTGTTGGAGAATTAGCAGCAGTTATCTCAAACAAATCAGATTTTATAGTAATATCACTTTCGTGAAACTTTGCAGCAGGAACTGAAATGCGCTTAGGAAGCTTTTCAGCAAGACGGCGCAAAGCCATCATAACTGCAGAAGCATGCAGCTTTTTTTTCATCTGCAGCTCTATCTCGGGTAAAAGTTCTTCTGCCAGTGCAGCATAATTAATAATGCCGCGCGCAAGCGCATCTTCTATGAAGGGCTTCTGTTCAATCAAATTTGCCACGATATACGAAACGGTTGCCATAACATTATTTTACTTTTTTGTTATTCTAATAACATTAGGTTAATAAATATTGGCATTTTTATTATTTGATGCAAACACAAACACAGAGAGATGTAGTTCAGATAAGCAACGAACTTGAGCTGTCAGTGCACAATGTGCTGGCGGCAGATGTTATATGTGCGGGCAAAAAACGCAATCTTTCACTTTTGCCTGAAGTCAACCCACGCGACGTCGTTGAACTAAACGTATCGCTTGCAAACAATGTTGCAGAACTCAACAGACGGGCCGCGAATGATATATTTCAGCTAACTTCCATAGTAGAATCTCTTGGAGGAATTGTTTATGGGGGAGGATCAGTGCTTGAAGATGTTTCAGAAGTTGAACCAGTAAGACACAGAACAACATCACTCTCAAACACGTTTGCCAGAGGAATCCTTGACATCAACAGCCAGCAAATAATACTCGGCGTCAATGACGAGACGCTTGGATTTGAGATTTACAATTATTTTCGCCACATAAGACCTGCACTGCTCGCACTCTCTGCCAGCTCACCATACAAACAGGACGGACAACAACTGACAGACACCGGTTGTGCAAGCAGAAGAGTGCAGCAATATGAAAAAGCACTCAGTTATTTCCCTCAAATCATTTTCAACTCGCCAGAACTTGATTCGCTTCACAGCCACAGAACACAACTGAAAATGGTTTCTGACCGCGTGAAAGAAAAACTAGAGGAAGGAATTCTTGATGCAAATTGGGAAGAACTAAAAAAAACAAGGCAAAAAGGCACTGAAACATACCACTACTATCCATTTGAAGTTCTTGAACCACACCAAGTATTCTGGCCTGAAAGACCAAGGCCTGACCACAGAACAATAGAAAAAGGAGGAAAAAGCGTGTTCTCAATAGAACTAAGAATGCCAGACATGCCAATAACAATCTGGCGAATACAAATGATAAACTCTTTTGTTGCAGGAATCGCATACTATATTGCAGGACACGGCACAGGCGAGCTGCCATATTTATTCAATGAAAACAGTCTCAAAAGAGCAGCACAGCATGGATTGAAAGCACAAATAAATGGTATATCAATGACTGAAGCAATACAACAACTTTCATCCTATGCCGTCCAAGGTTTGAATGGGCGTGACCATACTGAAGCAAGAAAAGAATTTGAAAAAGCTCTCAATGAAACACTCTGGATAGGGTGTGATGCAGAAATAATAAGGGAGAAACAACCAAGAAATCCTGACCAACTGCGGCAATATCTTGCAGGACAACTGAAAAGCCATGATGCTGATACTAAACTGCGATTTTGACGAAAATCCAGAAACAAACGGAGGACAACTCCTCAGAAGACAACTTGCACAACTGGGAGCCAGAAACATACTCATCAAAAATGTCTTTCAAGAAGAACTACCAAGCGAATCAGAATTAAAAACAACTGAAGGAATAATCATAACAGGCTCGCGCGCATCAGTTTACGAAAAACACAACTGGATACCCGAACTCGCAAAAACATTAAAAAAAATCAATGCACTAAAAATACCAACACTTGCAATCTGTTTCGGATTCCAAATAGTAGCGCAAACATTTGGTGGACAAGTCGAAAAAAGCGGAACATTCTGGGAAGGATTTATGCCAATAAAAGTAAACAATACGCACCAACTTTTTGAAAATTTCCCTGCACAAGTAAAAGTTTATCACAGCCATGGAGACGTTGCGAAAACATTGCCAAAAGATGCGAAAATACTTGCCACAGCACCACACGCAATACAAGCATTTGAACTCAAAAACTTCTGGTGCGTACAATTCCATCCAGAAATCACGCCGCAAGTTGCAATAACAATGGCAGAAAGAGACGGAAAAGACACTGAAAAAATATTAAACAGAGTTAAAATAAATTATGAACTGCCTTTGCTCGTGATAAAGAATTTTCTGTATTCGTGCCATTTGAACGCTCAATAAACAATTTGAGTGGACAGTAATAACGGTTTTATTGCTGGATTGCTTCACAAAGAAGACTTATGTCTGGCATCAAAACTTAACCCTTCACGCAGTTTGTAACACAATACATTTGTAGAAGCGTGCTCCTACAAAAACCATTCAGAGAGCACCACCTTTATAAAGAACAACCCATATACTGTAGACTATACATTTGTAGCGATTCTACAAAGGGGGTAAAAATGAAACAAACACCAAAGAATACAAAAAGTGGTTTATTTAGTGAACAACCAGCTTCATACAAGGTTGAAGCTCCAGAAGTGCCGGCGCCAGAAAAGAAAGACTTGATTAAATTAGCAAATGATTTATTCCTCGTACTTTCTGGCAAAGAACCTGATGAAGCAACTCAACGAAGACTTTCTGCTGCGGTTGATGTCGCACAAACAATGATAAAGTATAATCCTCGAGAAGCTGATGCTTTGACAGCAGTTTATGCTTTTGAATTAGCTGATGCGTATCTCAAAAGTCCTAATGCAAGAAAAGTTGCATGCGATGTAGCAGAAACATATAAGAAACGCGCAGGATTCTCTGGAAAAGAAGAGAAACAGTAATTTTTCTTTTCCATTTTTTTATTTTCTTTCTATCCAGCTTGTTTCTTCAAACACTTTTTTGACTATGCTGTCTATATC
>JACQIC010000033.1 GCA_016198725.1 Candidatus Aenigmatarchaeota archaeon
AACGACACGTCATACCGCTAGACCACGGGCCCAAATTCCGAATTCAGCACTTTCGGCGCTTCATTCAGGAATTTGTTTATTGAACTTTGCTTAAATATATACCTTCGTTTTCTAAAAATCTCGTGTGAGTTAAAAAGGTGGAATGCTTTTTGAAAAAGACATGCTTTATAAATACATTCCTTTTGTTAATTTTTGCGGAGTGAGCAAAGCGAACTCGTAAAAATTATGGAACAAAAACTTTTTTCATTGCTGGTTGAACAGGATGAGATTAGCTGGAAGTCTATCATTTATGATCTTGTACAGAAAGAGAGCATGGATCCTTGGGACATTAATGTTTCAAACCTCGCAAACTTGTATCTTGAGCGCGTGAAAACAATACGTGTTGACTTGAAAACTTCCGGCAAAGTTGTTCTGGCAGCGGCTATTTTACTGCGCATCAAGTCAAAGCGTTTGGTTGGAGCTGACTTGAACGAGTTTGACCGCTTGCTCGCTTCTGGTGAAGAAGTGTATGATGAGCTTGAACAGCAATTAGTTGCAGGCGAGGCGCGCGCAATTGCAGAAAATGTCGAGCTTGTTCCAAGAACTCCTCAGCTTAGGCCCAGAAAAGTTTCAGTATATGACCTTGTGCGCGCGCTGGAAAAAGCGCTTGAAGTTAAAAAACGAAGACTTTTCAATCAGATTGAGCCGGGAAACATTGTTATTCCTACGAGAACTTTTGATATTGGAAAAGAAACAGAAGTGTTATACCAAAAAATTGTTCAGGCGCTGTCGCAGAGCAATGCTCATGCAACTTTTTCTTCTTTTTTGCCTGTCAAACATACGAGAATTGAAAAGATTTTCACTTTCATACCTTTGCTGCATTTGTCACACCAGCAAAAGATTGTGCTTTCACAGCAGAAACAATTTGGAGAGATTTTTATATCATTGGAGGGCGAAAAACATGTTGACGCAGGATGAAAAAACATTTTTGAAAACACTTGTTATGGAAAACTTAAAGCACTTTCGAAGAGAGAAAAAAATGCTGACCGAAGTGCCTTTTTTAAAAGCAGGGCATCAGTTTGAAGATTTCCTTGTTAATCTTGCGAAGAAATTGGAGGATAATGATGGCTGAGAAATTAATTAAGGAACAGGAAGTGCAAAGGAAGTATGTTGAGCTTCAGCTGCTCGAGAAGCAGGTAAAAACACTGCACGCGCAAGTGCAGCAGATTGAACAACAGGTTGCGGATGTTGATGAGATTTCCACTGCACTGCATCAGCTTTCTGAAGTTGGCGCTGGAACTGACATATTGATTCCTTTAAGTGCAGGAATTTTTTTTAGAGGAACTTTGACTGATGCAAAAAAAGTGTTGGTTAATGTTGGTTTCGGGTCTCTTGTGCCGAAGTCAGCTGATGATACTTGCAAGGATTTGCAGGAACAGCTCACTCACATGCGCAGAATGCAGGAAGATAGGATGACAAAACTACAGGAACTTGCGGCTTATGCTCAACGGGTGCAGGAAGACCTTGCAAAACTGGTTGAGGAAGCGCATGTTTAGTTTTCTGAAAGACAAACTGAAAAGTGCATTTTCTGTTTTCAGTAAAAAAGCTGAGGAAACGTCTGCTAAAGAAACTGCAGAACCGCAGACATCAATACCTGCACCAGTTCCTGTATTGTCAGAACCAACGCCTGCAGAAATTAAACCAGCTGAAACGCCTGCCATCCCAGTGATTGTTTCAGTGCCAGAAATAGAATCTGAAATCAAAAAAATTAAGAAAGAAATTAAGCCTGTTATTTCAACAATTCCGCCGACACAAGAACAGGTGGTCGCCGCTCAGGAAGACGCAAAAAAAAAGGGGTGGTTTGGCGCAATAACAGAAGCGATAACAACACGAAAACTTTCTGAGGAGCAATTTACTGAATTATTCTGGGATGTTGAGCTTTCAATGCTTGAAAATAATGTTGCAGTGGAAGTAATTGAGAAAATCAAAGAAGACTTGCGAAAAACAGTTGTTGGTAAAGCACTGCCGCGTACAAAAATTTCAGACGCAGTAATGCAAAGTCTGCATTCTTCGCTTCAATCACTATTTGTTGATTCCAACATCGATATTGCCTCGCTTGCAAAAAAACACAAACCTCTCATAGTTGCATTTGTTGGAATTAACGGCTCTGGCAAAACAACAACAATTGCCAAAGTGGCGAAAGATTTGCAGAAGAAAGGACTGAATGTGGTTTTGGCGGCTGCTGACACTTTTAGAGCGGCGGCAATAGACCAGCTGCAGCTGCATGCTGATGCGCTTGGCTGCAAGCTTGTGAAGCATGATTATGGGGCTGACCCTGCCGCTGTTGCATTTGACGCAATTGAACATGCAAAAGCCAAAGGGAAAGATGTAGTGCTTATTGACACTGCAGGACGCCTGCATTCAAATACCAACCTTGTTGACGAAATGAAAAAAATAATACGCGTTGCAAAGCCTCACCTGAAATTATTTATTGGTGAAAGCATAACAGGAAATGACTGTATTGAACAGGCAAGAACTTTTGATGAAGCAATTGGAATTGATGGTATTATTTTGTCAAAAGCAGACATTGACGAGAAAGGCGGCGCTGCTCTGTCAATAGGTTATGTAACAAAAAAACCAATCTTATATCTTGGAGTTGGACAGACTTATGATGATTTGAAAGTGTTTGACAAGAATCAATTGTTGGCGCAGATCGGGGTTTAGCTGACAGATTCAATAGAGAACTTTGAAAAATATCGAGTTCGCTCGGCTTCGCATCTTCACACGAGATTTTTTAAATTTTCGTGAATGAGCGAACGTAGTGAGCGAATTCAGAAAATTATTTGAACTGTATCTCTCCATCAAAATAAACTCCTTGATGAAGTGGAATTGGACGCCAGTTGTCTTCCACGAGTTTGGCATTGAGCCAATCTGCAAGTTCTCTTGGGTTGCCGATTGTGGCAGAAAGTCCTATTAGTTGTACTTCTGGAATCAACTGTCGCAGCAGAGTAATGATAATTTCCAGCGTTGGTCCTCTGCTGACGTCATTTAGTAAATGAATCTCGTCGATGACCAGAAGTGAAACCTGCCTGAGCCAGTGAGCGTGGTGGCGTAAAAGACTGTCGAGTTTCTCTGCAGTGCATATTATTAGGTCATACTCTGCAAGATAAGGGTCAGCAGAATCAAAATCTCCGACAGATAACGCAATCCTGAAAAGCCCGCTCCATTTTCTCCTGAACTCTTTTGCTTTTTCACTGGCAAGTGCAACAAGTGGAACAATATAAATCACTTTGGCATAATGATTTAAGATTGTTTTTGTCGCGGCCAGTTCTGCAATCAGTGTTTTTCCTGATGCTGTTGGCGTGCAGATTAACAGATTTTCAGAATCAAGAAGCCCTGCGGAAATTGCTTTTTCTTGTGCAGGTCTTAACTCACTAATTCCTTCTTCTGCCAGCTTTGTAATTACTTGATGCGGCACTCTCGTTGCCAAGGAAGAAATGTCCATTTTTATTTGAATAAAGACCTGAATTAAGAAGGTTACGGATTAAATGCACAATTTGCGCAGCAAGCGCTTTTTCAATTCTTGCAAACATTTAAATACAACAAGTACAACATGTTTAACAATGAGCTTGCAAGTGACAGTACGTGATGTGAATGAGGAGGTATTTAAGGAATTCAAGGCAAATGCTGTACAGAGAGGTCTTAAATTAGGTTCGGCCTTAACTCTGGCAATGGAAAAATTCATGTCACAAAAGAGAAAAACAAAGTTTACAGCGCTCAAGCCAGTTGCGTGGGGAAAGGGAACTGAACACGCAAGCGATGAAGTCGACAGTATTCTATACGGTGAACAGTATGATTTTCATTGATGCAAATATATTTTTGGCTTACGATAATATCAACGATGTTCACCATCAGCGTGCACTGAAACTTTGGCAGAAAATTGAAGATGGCAAGTATGGCGAGTATTTTACTTCTGACTACGTATTGAATGAAATCATTGGTGTAACGTTAAGAAAACTAGGTAAAGAAAGGGCAGTAATTCTTGGCACTCATATTTTTAACAGCATGCTGGTTCTCAACATAGATGACCACATTTTAAGAAAATCGTTCAGGATGTTTAGCCAAACAGAGCTTTCTCTGAGTTTAGTTGATTGTACGAACCTCGCAGTCCTTGACATGGTCGGGGCAGGGATGCTGGCAACATTTGACAAAGAGTTTGAAAAAACTGAAGTGGATGTTGTTTCATGAACAATATTACGTTTTTTGTTTCTTGATACTGTTTCTTTCACTTTTCAAATCCAGCGTTCTTCCATGTCAGTGCGGATAATTTGTATTCTTTCCCGTCAGGGCAAGCACAAGTCACAAGCCGTCTTACTACGTCATAGTCCACTGCTTTGGCAGTGACCGGCACCATCCTGCTTTTGCACTCTACTTGTTTTGAGCACAAGTGTGCAACAGTTTCAGGATCAGGGCTTACAACGTACAATCTGCGGACACCCATGCCAGTCGGTGGTTGTATGACGTATGCTACAATGGTTGTGATAAGCAACATTGCGGCGACTGAAAAAATAATCAGTTTCATTGTATCACCGTAGTCTTAGTATTTTCTGACTGGATTTATCGCGTAAAATATTTCCGCGTGTCCAGGGCACTTGCACAGCACGTTGCCCCACTCGTCAACACCTGCTTCGTATGCAATTCTTGTTGGGCTTCCGCATTCAACTATTTTGCACGGGTTGTTTGTTCTTACAGTGTGAGGCAGTGCTTTGCCGTATGCGAGTTGTGTGCTTGCTACTCCGCCTGTAATGGTTGAATTGTACAACAGCACTACTGCAATAATTGCAACAATGACTAATATACCGATAATGATGTTTTCTGTTTTCATTTTTCCCTCTCATTTTCTCTTGTGAGCGAATGCGAACTCGAGAAAATCATGGCACCACCTTTTCAAACTGTTCTGCCTGCAGTCCTGCTCTTTGCAGGCTTCGTCCTGCTTTTCTGCACTGGTTGCGCACGTCTTCAATGCATTTGTGAACGCATATAGATGGCCAGACTGCGATGTCTTGACTGCTGCATCCTTGAATGCCGTATTGTTTGCAGCACATTTCTGTTCCAACAGTGTTGCAAAGCGCCCTGTAATTGACTGCTTGAACTGGAACTTGCACGCGTTCACAGTAATCAGATACTTGTTCTTCACGGTACGCTGGAGGTTCTTCTGTAAAATCTCTCAAGACTTGTCCTGTTGCGTAAATTCTTTTTGGTATTTTATCTCGTGTTTCAATAACGCGCTTGTCAGGGCAAAGACATTGGATTGCACCAGTGTCAGGATTATTTCCAACATATTCACTTTGTATGCCTGGCCCGCATTTAACGTCAATGCACGGACTCCAGTCTGCATAAAACACTTGCTCACGCTCAACTTGGCTGAATGTAAGATATGCAGTTGATGCGGTTTGTGCAAGAATCAGCAGTCCTCCAAGTCCAAGAATTGCAATGATGCCGAACACTAATAATTTCATTAGTATTTTCTCCTCGCAGAAACTTGATAAAGTGGGTCGTAATATTCTGCCCTGTTTGGGCATCTGCAAATAGTGTTTTCTGTAAGAGGATTTGTTCCAACTGCTTCTGCCCTTATTTTTCCAGGTCCGCACGTTATAAGCCTGCACGGGTCAGAGTCTTCGACAAGAATGACTGGTTGTTGTGCTGTTACATCTGCAGTTATGAACAATACGTCAAGCCCGGTAATTGTAGTAATCGCAATGATGCCTGCTATTACAAGCCACGTTGTTTGATTATTCATACTTCACCCGGGTGTATTCGTTGTAGTTTTTGATGAGTCTGACTGTTTTCACGGCAGATTCGGGGTATGATCTTGGATTGTCTGCCTGCCATGAAGTGACGTCTTCAGGGCACACGCAGTCTGCTACTTGCGGAGGTCCCTGCCAAAATTTTGTATTGCGAACATTCACCACTAATCCTTGACCTTCTCTGCATGCAACGCTTGCACATCCTTCTGCAGGTTCAAGCTGAACACGGTTTCCGGCATACACGAATTTGCCTGAAGGACTTATCACGCCAAATGAAAGAAGCAGTACTGCAAGTGCAATCAAACACACAATTAACAATATAATTAAGTCTGTATGTCCTCTTTTTTCCATCGCTATTGTTATTGAGCTTAGAATATATAAAACTTTTGCAGTTCGCGGCTTTGCGTTCACGGCAAAAGTTTGAATTTTCTCGTGTGAGCGAGCATTAGCGAGCGAACTCGAGAAAATTATATAAACAAAAGAGATTTCTGATTATTAAAAAGGAGGTTTGGAATGGGTGAGCTTCGCAAGGATTACTTATTAGATGACTGGGTTATTATTTCTCCTGGACGTGGTGTCCGCCCGCATGATGTTGTTGAAGAAGAAAAAGTAGAAGATAAGGGCTGTGTGTTTTGCCCGGGCAATGAAGAAGCATCACCAAAAGAAATTGGACGTTTGTCAGGTAAACAAGGCTGGCTCATGAGGTGGCTGCCGAACAAATTTCCTGCTGTCGCGCCTGTGAGCTTGGCTGATGTGGCAACACACAACCGGTTTTTTACTTTTGCAGTGAATTATGGATTTCACGAGCTTGTTGTTGAAACTCCTGTTCACAACAGGCAGTTGTGGGATTTTTCTGCACAAGATATTGAGCGTGTTTTGTCAGTTTATTGCAACAGAATTGCTGCGCTGGAACTTAATCCCGGCATCAAGTATGTTGCAGTGTGGAAAAATCATGGCGCAAAAGCAGGCACGTCGTTAGTGCACTCGCATTCCCAAATTCTTGCTCAGCAAGTGGTGCCGGTGCGTGTGCAGCAGAAAATTTCAGCTATGAGACGATTTGTGAAGTGCCCGTACTGCGACATTATTCAGTCAGAAAAAAATTCTTCAAGACTGATTTTTGAGAATGAAACAGTCGTTGCATTTGCCCCTTATGCTTCACGTTTTCAATATGAGGCATGGGTGTTTCCAAAAGCACACATGACGCGGTTTGCTCAAGCTGATTTGCGCGCTTTTGCTGAAGCGCTTCAAAAGATTTTTTCCTGTTTAAAAAAAATAAACGCGTCTTACAACATGACTGTTACTTATGCGCCCAAAGGCGCTGACCTGCACTGCCATGTTGAAATTCTTCCAAGATTGGCTATCTGGAGCGGTTTTGAGTTTGCTTCAGGAACAATCATCAACTCTGTTTCTCCTGAAGATGCGGCGAGGTTTTACAGAAATGAGTGACGCTTCTGATAAAACTGTTCCTGACGTGAAGATTTTGCTTGCAAACAGAACAGGGGCGTTTGCGTTGTTTTCTGCAGAGCCAAAATCAAGGCATGAAGGATTTTTTGTTCGCAGAAACGACAAGATGATGAAAGTTGCAGAATCAATTCGTTTAAATCTTCCAGTTACAGGAGTTTTAAATGAATTATGGCGGATGGCAAGGTCGCGCGGCAAAGTGACAGAGTATTTTTTTCTTCCACTGCATGAAGAAGGTTTAGTTTACGAGCTCAGCGAAGTTCAGGAAATCGAGCTGTGTCTCGACATCAAAATCATGGAGGACAATCGAGTCTGGGGCAGAAAATACGACGTTGAAGCAGACGGAGGCGCGTTGGTGATTCGCTTCAGAAAAGAACATGACGACCGCGACAACAACAACATTCATCGCGAAGAATTTGAAGGGTTTGCCGCAATTGCAGGAGATAATGTTGAGTTTCTTCCATTGCACCACTGGGAAGAACACCAATACCAATGGGATGCTGAACGCAGCTCCCCGCCAGACAGCAGATGGGTGTTCAAGCCGGCAAAAATCCGTTCAAATGGTTTTGCAATAGCATTTGACGAAAGCAAAAACAGCGCAGTTTCAAAAGCAAAAGACATATGGTCTTCAAAAGAAGAATTAAAAAAAGAACGCGAAGCATATGTTGGGAAGCTTGTTGCTGCAGTTCCAAAACACGCTTCTGAACAGGAAAAACTTGCATTTCAGTGTGCGAAAAACGCGCTTGACAGCCTTATGCTTGACGAGCATTGCGTGATTGCAGGACTTCCATGGTTTTACCAGTGCTGGACGCGTGACGAGCTCGTCTGCGTGAAAGCGCTGAATAGAATAGGTCATCTTGATGTCTGCAGAAAAATGTTCTCGCGTCTGTTGGAAAGCATCAGTACAGGAATGCTTCCAAACATGGAAGGAACTTCACAGCTTGCGGCCGCTGATGCTGTTGGCTGGCTGTTTTTCAGAATTGATGAATGGCTTGCTCCGTTAATGCAGGCAGGAATTTTTGATGAGTATGTTTCAAAACGCGAAAAAGAAACAATTGCAAACACGCTCCAAAAAACAATTGACACCTTGTGGCGTTCGAGAGTAAAAAATGATTTACTCATCACTCAGCCAAAAGAATCATGGATGGACACAGAATGGGGCGCAGACTCCCGTCAAGGAGCGCTTATTGAAATGCAGGCATTGTTGTTGGCGATGTTTCGCACACTCCGCCACTTGAGTGGTCAGCGTGACTCTCGCGAGTCTCTGGTGAGAAAGGCAGTGATGAAGCATTTTTGGACTGGGACGTTTTTGTCTGATGTTGCTGACCAGAAAGTTATTCGTCCAAATATATTTATCGCAGCTTATGTTTGTCCTGAACTCTTGTCACGCCAGCAATGGAGTGGTTGTTTTGAGAGTGTTCTGCCAAAGTTGTGGCTTTCATGGGGTGGACTTTCAAGCATCGACAAAAAAAGTGAACTGTTCACAGACACTTACACAGGAGAAAACAACCAGAGCTATCATAGGGGCGACAGCTGGTTCTGGGTGAACAATCTTGCAGCCATAGTCCTGCACAGGATTGACGACAAGCGTTTTAAGAAGTATGTTGACAAAATTATTGAAGCATCAGTATCAGAAATTTTGTACAAAGGCGCAACTGGTCATCATGCAGAGCTTTCGTCTGCCAAACAATTGGAAGGCAACGGCTGTCTTTCGCAGGCGTGGAGTGCTGCGATGTTTATTGAACTGGTTGAAGAAGTGTATGGAAAGGTGAGATGATTAATTTCTGATGGTGGTTTATGTTTTCAGTTTTTTCTCGATTGTTTTCTTGAGTACGTTGATGTAGAGGTTGAGTTGGAGTTCTGTGCGTTTCCAGTCTTGATATGTTGCGGGTTCGCCATAATAGATGCTGCGGTTGCGCTTGCGGCGCACGTCTTCCAAGAAATTCCAGGCAAAATCAAGCTCTTGATGTTTTTCGCAAATGTACGCAAAGAGACACTCATGCGTATTTACCTTGATACCATCAAAAAGACACAATGCCTCTGCAAGTTGGTGCAAGACATCATAGTGCAACTTGAAGATGGCATTCCATTCCGGACCGTTTTTTGCAGATTTCACAGCCCATCCTCTGACCGCTTGCCAGTCCTGGAGCGAGAGCGTGAGCATAGTCTGAATCTGCCCTAAATCAACTTCCGCAACAGGAATGATTGACCCCTCAGTACTGCATCGCGCGTACCGTTCGTGTTGCGTTTCAGGTTTGCGCGCCATGCAATTCCCCTTTGATTCGGTATCCCTTAATAATATTGTGCAAAAGTCCTGTGCCAAATCGCGAAAGGTCCTTCTTATCGCGAGCAACAAAGACCTCTATCTCACGATGCAATGTGCTTTCAAACTTGCTGAGTTCAAGACCTTTATCATCACCATAAATGAATATGTCTACGTCACTGCCCGAATACCAATCCCATCGGCTCATACTTCCGAACAAATAAATGGCATCTGCTTTCGGTAGGCCTGCCAAATGGGCAAGAAAACCAGACTTTTCCAGCTGTTCGAGAGCAAAGACGCGCTTTTTCATCTGAAATGCAGGACTCGCATGGCTTGAAATGTAATACGGCATTTTTCCCTGTTGCTTCACCTTCTGAATAAGTCTTTCGGCAGCAAGACGTTTCAGCCACTGTGCAACCTGCGGTCTGCTTACGCCTGACTTCTGCATGAGTTCAGTGAACGACCAATGCTTCGTCGGCTCGTTGAAAAATAATGCTAAAATAGCTTCACGTTTCATAATAGTTAGGATAATCTAACTAATATTTAAAACTAGTGATAGTATATTATCTCCTTGACGAGTACGAACAAGGAAGCAGTGACGCAGAAGCTATCTTTGACGTTCTTAAGGGTTGTTAGAAGTATTTTTATAATAGCACTGCAAACAGGTAAAGCAGAGGTGTTATCATGAAAGAATTTTCATATTGGCCATTCATTGCGGCAATAGTGGTTGTTGGTTTGCTATTTTTTGCTGTGCAGCAGCCGAAACAAATAATATTATCTTCTGATAACGAAGCAGAACTGAACCGTTTGTCTGTTTCTGGCGATGCAAAGCTTGACACGCCGTCAAACATGGCAACGGTTTTTTTAAGAACAGAAGTGTTGGATAATGATCCGAAGGTTGCGCAGGACAAGAATGCAGAAATCAGTAGGCGTGCAATAAATGCGCTTGTTGCTTCTGGTGTTGACAAAAACGATATTCAAACAACTGATTACGATTTGCAGCTCGTGCGGGAGTGGAATCCGAAGACAGAACAGCAGGAAGAAAAGGGTTATCGTGCAGGCCACACGCTGAAAGTAAGCACGATGAAATTAGACAAGATTGGACAGTACCTGAAAACAGCTGTTGATGCTGGCGTGAATAACGTGCAAAATATTCAGTTTTCGCTTTCAAGAGAAAAGCAGAGAGAAATCAAAAATGCAGCGCTTTCTTCTGCGGCAAAAACAGCGCAGGAAAAAGCTGATGCGCTCGCAAGCAGTCTTGGTGTTCGCTTGGGCAGGATTGTTTCTGTAAGTGAATCTTCATTTGACGTGTACCCTGTGCCAAGATACTACGCAAAAGAAATGATAACGATGGCAGAGGCAGCGCCGCCTATTCAGCCTGCGGAAGTTACTGCGCAGGCGACGGTAAACGTTGTGTTTGAGCTGGCATGAACAAACTTTTTTCGCTTTGTTTTTTTATAGAGAGCTTTGAATAACCCTTTGTTTTTGTGCGGATTCAAAGCGGTTCTATTGAGAACTTTGACAAATTTCATAGTTATTCAAAGTTCTCTATACGCGTGTACACCTGTTTTATATTACAGTGAGTGATTTAATTCTGGTTTTTTCCTCAATAATTCTTTTATCGTTTTTTCCGCTAACACTATGGCCTCTTCCGCTTCTTTTTGTGTTGCATCTTCACCGTAATATTTTATTCCATTCCTTTGCTTCCTCAGCCTGTCAACTTGTGCGACTTGAAAAAATGAAAACCCCAGATTTTGCAGATGACTCACTGATGCTTCATGAGAAAATGATTTATATCCCTCTAGGAAAAGCACCGCATCGATAAGTTCGCGTATGGCTTCGTAGGAGTTTTCCAAACAATATTTTGGTTTTTGTGTCCTGAGAATGTTTTTCGCCAATTCTAACCTTTCAAGACAATCTTTTGCAGTTGCTTTTGCAGTATGCACATCAGGAGCCTGTTTTTTTACAGATCCATTTTGTACGAAAAATGCGAACTCTTTCATAACGCTCCCTCAAGCACAATTCCATTACACAAGTTTGACTTGAACTCTTCACTCACTCTGTTTAAATCAATGTGGTGCACTGATACTGTTCGATGAAATATTTTCTCGAATTTTTCAAGATGTGGCTCTGTTTGTTTTCCGCCAATAACTGCTATATCGACATCTGATGTTTCGATATCATCACCGCGGGAATAAGAGCCAAAACAGATTATTGCCTGTGGGCGCCGGAACGCCGAAGACAAGGCATCAACCAGACCACTTACGTAGAGAGTTTCGAGATTCTGCGCCCTTTTCAAACGAGTGAATAAAGTACTATCTCCGCAGGCTTTCACCGTCGTTAAAACTCTTCCTCGTTTTACCACTACTAGCTGTTCGCACTGCAATGCTCTGACAGCGGAAATAATTGCAGGCATGGAGAGTTTCATGATCCTAGATAATTCTCGAAGATGAACTTCTCTCGTAGGAAAAGTGAAAAAATGTACCAACATTTTTTGAACGTTATTTTTTTCTACCATTTGGTATTATAAAATAACAACTGGTATTTAAATATTACTATAATTTTATTCTGGTCAGTGAGTAAAGAATTGCTGTTGGTTCCTGATAGAAAAAATATACGAGCTTTCCAGACAAACCTTTGCGGATTTTACCGAAGTGTCGCGCTAAGTGGTACAGTTCATGTCTTACTGTTGCTCTGGTTGACCTGAACTTACCAAGTTCAAGAATTTTGAATTCCACGATTGTTTTGTGATTTATTTGTTCTGCTGGCACAAACACGTCTCTTGCAGTATCGTACCCTTCTATGTGCGCTTGTGCAGTTACTCTTGGATTATACACTGCAAGTAATCTTTTCCCATCAAGTTTCAGCTTAGCCGCCTCTTCCTCGACAACAGATTCCAACTGTTCCTGAGAAGTTATTTTTTTACCTGCAAAAATCGCCACAGCGTCTGCTGCGGTTAAGATTCCAACATAACCAGTAAGTACGTAGAGCGGATATGCCGCACATGTCGTGACTAATTCATCCATGTTCTGCCACCATCATTAAAGCCGTCGCCCATGCTAATGGAGTGTTTTCATTGTATTTTGTGCTCTGTGAAAAATATAATTCAGGCAGTTCACTGTTTTCATTCATTGCTTGTTTTGCTGCGTTTTGATAATGCTCGTATTTTTCCTTGTTTCCAAGCATGTGATAAATTACTGCCAGCCATGCAAATCCCATTGTCCATTCCGCCTCTCCTGTGCCATTATGGTAATATTTGTCTCCAATGTACCTGCAGACTCCTCTTTCTCTGAGAAGATATGTTTCAACATTTTTCAAAATCTCCTTGCCTTGTTTTTCAGTTATGATATTGTATGGATAGATTAATGACAGCAGTGCGAGGTCAACAAATTTTGTTGCAGATTCTCTGGGCAGTAAGTTGTTGAGCGCTTCTCTTCCTTTTGCAATCAACCCTTCTGATACATTAACGATTTCTTTTACTGCGATTAATCCTGCAAGGCATGCGCCGATGCTTGAAGCGTGGAGTTCTTCATTTTCTTCCCACATTCCGTTGTCTGCATCATGCCAGTACTCTATCGCTGCGAGATAGTTAACCAACTTTTGCAGAATTCTTACATCATTTTCATCGCGCAAAATATCCACTCCTTTTATTGTTAAATCTCCTATTTTGAATAAAATGGCTCCAACTGCATCATTTTGCTTGTTGCCCCATTCTTCAAGGAATTCCTCAAAAGTTTCAGGATCATACCTTGCATGAATGTATCTCCATGCAAGTTTTGGATAGGGCTGTTTTATCATCCAGTCAATTTTGTACTCGTGCTTTATTAGCAAATCAAGAAGTGCGTGGTATGTCTTTTTCAGTGAGCCAATGTCTTGCGCTGCTTCAAAACCAAGAGATGCATAAATATTGTCCCGCAACCATGCCTTGTTATAGCCTGTTCTGACATGCTTTGCAGCCGCAGCTATGAGACCACTTGGATACTGAAGGTTTTTTAGGATTTTGATGGTGTGGTTCATTTTCCCCCTTTGCAGATAAGTGTATTCTGTAGTATATAAATGTTTCTGTATTATACTCACTGGTGAGTGACTACGTTATTGACACGTTAGAATCTGCAAGAGACGGTCTTTCTGCGCTTTCTTTTAAAACAACGCATACACAAACGGCGACACTGCGGATGACTGCGCAAACACGATTAGTACGCCGACAAATAACAGCATGAGCAGCAATGGCAGCAGCCACCACCGCTTGTTTTCTTTCATGAATTCCCAAAGATCGCTTAATAAGCCCATATTTATTACTCCTCGCGCACAGTTATTAAGCTTGTGGTGTGTGCGTATGCGCGAATCTTTCTTTTTGCGCTGTTAATAAACCGGCTGGTCTTCTGCATTTTAACTGCAAAAGCATCAGCATCTGTTTCTTCCCGCGAAATCTGGCACGGAGCAAACGCTGCAAGCGGAGAAAACAATTTTAACAACACAGAAGAAAACTTGCGCCAGTTCGCTCCAAGTATTATGTGGCCAATCTCGTGCAGAAAAACCGCCTCCTGTTCTTTCTCAGAAAGGATGTCGAACAATCCTACGGAAGCGAAAATATTCTTGTGAATCGTAAATGCTTTTGGCTCCTGACTGTCAAAAACATAAACTTCTGGCACGGAAATTCCTGCTTTTTCGGCGCAAGAGTTAACCAGAGGAACATCAACCTTCTTGGCGCAGTGTTTGTTAATATACAAAAATGGAATCACGAAAAAACCCAGCAAAACAGCGCCGACAAGAACAAAAGGAAGCGTAAGCAAAGACAGCTTTGCCAAGTAATCACTGCACAAATTAGCCACTGCAGAAGAAAAACCCATTGAACACTGAATGCTTGTGCCAAAATCAACAACAGGCGTCAACACAAGAGCGAGATGAATGTAAATCCACCATGCCCTGTTTGCGCGCTTCCACTGCAAAAATGCACCAATTGCGGCAGACCACGCAATAATCAAAAGAAGCAAGTTCTGAAACCCTGAAAGATAACCAGTCAAAAGCTCACTTATCATGCCTGAACCTCTCATCAAAATATGCCACGGCCACCTTGCCAAATTTCTCAATCAGCCTGTTTACTGCCTGTTCCACCACTGACTTTTCAAAACCTTCCTTGTCCTGCTTAGGAAAATACACGTAACGAATGCCTCCGCGGGCAGTCTCCATTTTCCTGTCGACAATGTCTCGTGCATGTAGTCTATCTAAAAGAACAGCAACAGAACTCAGCGCAAGCTTGCGTTTCTGCTTTAACTTGTCATAAATCTCGCGCACCCTTATTGTCTTTTTCTGCCAGACCACATTTAAAATATCCTGTTCAAGGGGTGACAGAAGTGCGTTGAAATCAGCAACTTGTTGTTTCATGAATAAATAAAGCATCAGGAATTATATTAATGTGATGGTTGCAGTCTGCTATGTCTGCAATTACACAAGATTTAAAAAGTTTTATATACTACTATCAAACAAGAAACGGAGGAATTAAAAAATGAAAATATTACAATTAATCGCAATCGCAGTCATTGTCGGCATTGTGCTGACAGGGTGCACAGGAGTGACAGGCAACACTGCACGACCGCCACCGCCAGCGCCATCAGGGGGTGGATGCGGAGTAGCTGCACCAGCAGATGTGTCTGCCACGCCAACAGTAAATAATGTAAACACACTGGCGCCCGCGCTATAAAACATATAACGTATACAGGCACGAACTCAAAATGTCACGCAAAACAAACCTGACAACAATCAACACGTGCCTTCTTGTTATTCTTCTTATTATTCTTGTCGTGAATACTTATTCAGTCATAAAGTTTAAAGAATATCTGAAGCCAAAACAAGCTCAAAAACTGCCGCAGGTAGAATTGACACTTATCAAAGTTGCAAACTGCGAACAGTGTTTTGATGTTGCACAAATAGAACAATACGTTAAACAACTTGGCAATATCAACCTGACAAAAACAACAACTCTTGCCGAAGCAGAAGCAAACGAACTGATAACGCAATACTCACTGGCAAACCTTCCGGCGGCAGTAATTATAGGAGAAATAGAGAATCTGACTATTGAAAATTTTGCAGCAAAAAACAACGCACTCATATTTGACCAGCCTCCGGCGCCATATTACGACACTGCAGTACGAGAAATAAAAGGAAAAGTCACTGCAACAATCATAACAGACAAGACCTGCAAGCAATGCGCAGACCTTAACGCCATAATTGCTCAGCTTAAACAAATGGGAGTGCTGATAAGTTCAACAAAAACACTTGACAAAAACACGAGCGAAGCCAAGAAACTAATTGAGAAATATAATATAGAAAAAATACCTACAATGCTGTTCAGTAAAGACGCACTGCTTTACGACGTTTTCCAACGTGTCTGGAGCACGATAGGCACAACAGAAAAGGATGAAACTCTTGTTATGCGGCAAGTGAACCCGCCATACAAAGACTTGGCAACAAACAGTGTAAAAGGACTTGTGGCGCTGACATACGTGGCTGATAAAAGTTGTACTGACTGTTTCAATGTCAGCATCCTGAAAGAAGTCATGACTTCAAACTTTGGAGTGCAATTTGTCAAAGAAAATTTTGCAGACACGTCAAGCAGTGCAGGAAAAAGACTTATTGAGAAGTACAACATAACAAACGTGCCGACAATACTCTTGTCCGCAGAAGTTAAAGACTACCCGTCAATTGAAGAAGTCTGGCAGCAAGCTGGCACAATTGAAAAAGACGGAACATACGTTTTCAGAAACATGAACTTGCTTGAAGGGCAGACATACAAAAACTTACAAAACAATCAAGTAATTACTGCTGGCGCAAGTGAAGAGTAGTTTGTTTCTTCTCTAGTTTGTTTTTTCTCTGCAGATTGTCAAGTTTCTTCCCTGACGAGAATTTGCCCGAACTCCGTGCTTCGCACTGCGTTCAGGGCAAATTCGAGAGGAGCTACAGTGAATGTTATTGTTCCACGTAAAGCTAATCCAAACAAAGCATACGATAAAGCAAAACCGTAGTGTTCTCTTCAAAACCGTAGCACAATTTTGCCTCGTAGCCATTCCCAGAATTTAGTTGAACGTAGCGAGCCGCGCAGGCGAGCGGAGTTCGCTAAATTCGTGCCGTGGAGTTGTGGGTAGGCACGAAATCTGATATGTTTAAATACTATCTGCTTTTAATGTTCAGGATGGAAGACCAACCTGTTTCATCTGAGCCTGTGAGTTCATCTGAGTCTATGGGTTTTAAAGAGCCGGTTCTTCAACCGCAGGTTCCACAATATATTGCGAAGTCTGTTTCTCAGGCGCAGATGGAAAAAACAAAGTTTGAACGTTTGAAAGAGTTTTTAACCGAGTGTAAACGTGTTCTTCGCGTCACCAAAAAACCTGACCGAGAAGAATTCAGGACTATTGTTAAGATTTCTGGTCTTGGCATGCTGGTTATTGGCGTTGTTGGCTTTCTGGTGAGCGTTATTAAAGAACTGGTTTTTTAATTTGCCCGAACTCCGTGCCTTCGGCACTGCGTTCAGGGCAAATTTGTGAGACTCTACGGTAAAAGTAACTGTTCCACTGTAAAGCTAATCCAAACGAAGCATACGCTAAAGCAAAATCGTAGCGTTCTCTTCAAAAACCATGGCATTATTTTGCCTCGTAGCCATTCCAAGAATTTGTCTGAATGCAGGCGCAAAGCGCCGGAATTCGACAAATTCGTACCTTAAGACCTGCTAAACGAGTATTGGTTTACAGACTTCCCCGAAGTAGTGTAGTTTGTGGCGCTTGATGTCTTTTAAGAAAGCGCTGTTCATTCTTTTTCTTGTGGGACAGTCACGCCTGAGCTTTCGCTCAGGTCATTTTTCCACGCTCCTGGCGAAG
>JACQIC010000013.1 GCA_016198725.1 Candidatus Aenigmatarchaeota archaeon
AGAAAATACCCCCGAGAAAAACACAAACAACAAAGGAAATACTACATCAACCAAAAAAGAGCATTATGAAAATAAACTCTCTTAACTTAATGACATTGCGTCGCAAGCGACGGGGTATTCGCAACAAATAAAGGCACATATTGTGTGGAGCCCATAAAACCTTTTATACTTTAATTGATTCATGTTACTTGTCCCAGCTACGCTATCACGCAAGTGACGGTGTAAATGAAGTAGCTTGGAACTACACGCTCATTCACTACGGCAACACTGTTGCTATAAAATACAACCGCGACACCAAACGTGTGAAGCGGTGGTGATACAAAGAAGTGAATGGGCTACTCGAGGGCCGCCTCCTGTTCCTCAACAGCAACAATAACGGCCTCAACGGCAATAACAATCTTAATAACAATGGCCGTTTTGTCGGAATAGTCAAGCTATCGCTGGGACACTTATTTTTCATTTATAGAGAACTTTGATTATCCATACAAAAGAGTCAAAGCTCTCTATAGCAAAAGACACAAATAATACCAAAGTGCATTAATAATGGAAATTTTCTGCACTTTGGTAGTATAGCAAATCTCACAAAATCTTTTCCAAAATTAATGAGATTTGCTATAATTGTAAGCTCAAGAAAATCTTGTGTGCCGCATCAGATGTCAACAAGAACACCTTCAGGTCCAGGATTCAATAAAACAGCACTGCCAAGCCTGTCTTTTCTGCCGAAAGTTTCATGAATGTGGCCGCTTAATGCAAGAATTATGTTTTTGTGTTTCTTAATGCACTTGGTAAAAGAATAATTGCCAGAATAATGGTTGTAAACGCGGTCAAGAGCGGTTCCAAAAGGAGGCTGGTGAGTCATCAGCACAACACGTTTTGCAGACCTAAGCTTCTTGTCAACTGATTTTATAAACCGCTCGAAACGCAGGTCTTTTTGCACAAAACCCTGACCGCCATAACCAACAAACAAAACACCATTATGCTCAAAAGTTTTTTTGTGGATGAAAACAAGATTTTTGTGTTTTCTTGCAATTGCCGCAACAACCTTTTCCTCCTCGTGATTGCCATGAATCAACAAAACAGTGGCAGGAAAATCTGCAAGCCTTGCCATGACAGCAGAAATATTCTGCTCAAAAACAGTAATGTCACCGCAACAAACAACAAGTTCCGGCTTGTGAACTCTTACTTTCTCATAAACTTTTTTCAAAACTGCAATTGAAGCGTGAAAATCAGTGAAGGCAAGTATTCGCATGCGGCAAGCAAAGCCATATGAATTTAAGAATTTTTCTGAATGAAGGGCAAAGCGCTGAATTTCCAAAATTCTGTGCATAAGTTTAAATAATAAAATCCCATTCAGATAATCATGTCAGAACGCCTGCTGCGCTATCGAAAAAAAATTTCTATACTGATTGAAAAATTAGTCGGAATTCCAAAAAAGATTGATTCAGACATTGCAAAAGACGCAGCACTGTTTCGCATCCATATCGCAATCGAGGCGGCAATGGATATTGCAGCCATGCTGGTCAAAGACCACGGCCGTGACGTGAGTGATGATTATCACAATATAGAAATGCTGGTTGACATCAAAACTCTTGACTCATCGCTTGCAGAGCAGTTAAAAAAACTAAACGGGTTGCGCAATGCAATCATTCACAAGTACAACAAGTTTGAAGAAAAAACAGTGTTTGAAAACAAGGAAAAAATAGTGAGCACGCTAAAGAAATTCTTATCAGTTATTGACCATGAACTCAAAACCCTCTTTGGAAAAGCTGCGGAATGATCTTGCCAAGCTGAAAAATTTTGATGTTGTTGTGTACGGCAGCTACTGCACTTCAGATTTTCATAAACGATCAGACATTGACGTTGCAGTCATCACACGCAAAACAACCCCTGTGACTAACAGGAAAATATGGTCCCGACTTGTAGGACAAGCGCCAGACACATACGATATAAAATTATTTGAGCTGCTTCCGCTTGAAATAAAAATAAGCATTGCAAAAAACAATCTGGTTATTTTTGGCGACAAGCTTGACATTTCAGAATACTTTTATCATTTTCGCAAACTCTGGGTTGATGCGGCGCACAGGTATTACGAAAACCAGTTCACCAGCTTTCGCGAAAAAATAAAAGCACTGGCACACATTTAAAAAACACACTTTACTTTAGTTCTTCAATGATTCCAGAACTTCGCAAAAAACAATTTGAGAAAGAAGGCTACAGAGTAGTTGGAAACCACAGCGTTGTAAAAGTGTGCGAGTACACGAAAAAAGCGCTGCGCGCAGAAGACGTGTGCTACAAGTGCACGTTCTACGGCATCAGAAGCTGGCGATGCGTTGAAATGAGCCCGACATACTTTTGCGACCACCGCTGCATGTTCTGCTGGAGAGACATCAAGTATGTCTACCCGAAATGGAACGGCCCTGTTGATGAGCCAGACGAAATAATTGACGGGTGCATTGCGGCATGGCAAGGACTGCTCAATGGATTCAAAGGCAGTGAAAAAACAGTCCAGTCAAGATTTGACGAAACAAGAACACCGAGCCACTTTGCAATCTCGCTGACTGGAGAGCCTACAATGTACCCAAAACTTCCTGAACTAATCGATGCGCTTCATCGCAGAAACATCTCAAGTTTTTTGGTAACTAATGGAACAATTCCTGAAATGATTGAAAAACTTATTGACCACCAGCCCACGCAGTTGTACGTTTCACTGTACGGTCCAAATGAAAAAATATATAGAAGAACAGCAAATCCCATCACAGAAGACGCATGGCAGCGGCTGCAGAAAACTCTTTCAATGCTTGGAAAATTCAAAAGAAGCGTGATAAGACTTACACTAACAAAAGGATGGAACATGAGCGAGCCAGAAGCATACGGTGAACTGCTGAAAAATGTTGATTTTGATTTTCTTGAATGTAAAGGATACATGTGGGTGGGGCACAGCCAAGAAAGGCTAATGCTCGAAAACTCCCCAAGACACGAAGAAGTAGTTGAGTTTGCAAAACAAATTGGAAAAACAGCAGGACTCAAAATAGTGGACGAAAAAGAAAACAGCAGAGTCTGCATGCTAATGAAAGAAGACAGCGCAGATAGAGTGATGACATTTGCAGAACCAAAACAATTTAAAATACTGGAAGAAAAACAGGCACCGGAGTATTTGACATGATTCCGCAACTTATCGAAAAAGTCAGGCAGCATAATCTGTTCATAACATTTGCAGACAAGAACCCGCAAGCATTTCTTGCGCACGTTTTCATACAAGACGACACACTTCAAGTCGGCTTCTACGACGCAGACAAACAAAGAATGACCACATTTGTTGTTGACGGAAACAGAACTGACAGAATTGACGACCAAGAAGTGCTTCTAAAAGACGGAAACATACTCCCCCTCGAACTTAACAAGTGCGTCATCATTCCAGCGGCAGCAAAAAAAATATTTTCAGACACTGCAAAAAAAGAGTTTCCCAAAGAAACACAGCAAAAATTTTTCGCAATCTTACAGCAAACGCCTGAAGGACCAATTTACAACATGACTGCGCTCACAGCATCATTCAAAACACTGAACATCAAAATTTCTGCCGTCGATGGAGCAGTCAAAAAATTCTCATGCGAGTCCCTCACGAGTTTTTGACACAAACGAACATTTTAAATACCTGCACACCGTTTCAAAATTCGCGGGAAAGAGGTGATTTTGATGACAGTCAGTTTTCAGGCAGGACAAAAGTCCAAAAAATTAATGCTTTTTGATGAAAATTCTGAAGAAGAATGAAATGGTCAAAAAAGTTTAAATAGTTCACTGCTGACCATATTGACATGGAAAAAAAGAAGCAGGAAAACCCATCAGACAAATCATTGCTGTCTGCAGCGCAAGAACAAATCCTTGACCAGAGAAAAAAAGCAGTTGATAAAATACTCCAAACCATTGACGCGAAAAAAACAGATAATTCAGGAGAATGGGTGCGGACAGGGATAGAAGGTGTTGATGAACTCTTAGAAAAAGGAATACCAAAAGGAGCTTCAATACTCGTCTGCGGGGGACCTGGCTCCGGCAAAACAATTTTCTGCCTGCAGACACTCGCATACGCGGCAAGCAAAGGAGAGAAATGCTTGTACATGACATTTGAAGAACACCCTGACAGGCTCAAAAAACACATGCTTGACTTCGGATGGGATCCTGAAGAGCTTGAAAAAAAAGGACTGCTCAAAATCGAACGGTTCAGCCCATTTGACATCACACGGCAAGTTGAAGCAATGCTTGAACAGGCGCGCGGAGAACTGCTCATAGATGTAAAGCCAATGATTTTTCCAAAAGGATTCATTCCGGATAGAGTCGCAGTAGACTCGCTCTCCGCAATCGCATCAGCATTTGTCGGAAAAGAAGAAACATACCGCATATACATAGAACAATTATTCAGAATATTTGAAGACGTAGGCGCAACAGCATTTCTTATCTCAGAATCAACAGATGTAACAAAACGGCTCACGGTTTCTGGCGTGGAAGAATTTCTTGCAGACGGCGTCATAGTATTGTACTCAATCAGACACGGCACTGTACGCGCAAACGCAATAGAAGTGCTAAAATTAAGAGGAGCAGGATTCCAAAAAAGAGTAGTTGCCATGCAAATAGTTCCAGAAAAAGGAATACAAGTCTATCCAGACCAGGAAATGTTCACTGAAATCGAATAAAATTCCGCAGTTCGCGCGAAGTGCTCACAGCGCAATTTTTAATGAAAAATAGGAAAATAATACTTCCGATGGTGCCTTAATCTGTCAGCCGAACCTTTGACAACCGGCAGAGTGTGCTGGATAGCAGTCATTCTGCTCTTGTATTGCTGCATGCGCACTCCATAATCTGATTTTGTCAGCGTTTTCTCAACATAACGGTCATTCTGGACTTTTCTGCAAAGTTTTTCCAAAGTTTGAAACTCCAAATGCAGGTTATTAATCTTCTCTTCAAACAAATATATTCTGAGTTCATTCACGGAAATAACTCCAACAATAAACGCAACAAACACGAGAATAAGAAGCGACTTCCAGTTTGTCAATATAAAATTCTTCAAAGTACGCTGACTTGCCTTTAGAAGAACAACAGCGCGCGAATGCTCAACAAGCAGTTCATCCAAACGAGCGTAAGCCTGAACAATCATGCCGCCAATCAAGTCAATGTTCTGTTCATTCTGCAATTGAGCAGAAATCGCGCCCAGAAAAATGTCCAGCTCACTAATGTTGTATGCCGAACGGTTCACCTGTGCAACAGTATAGTTCAGCAAAGTCACCCTCTCCTGAAGCGTGTGCAGTTTTTGAGCATGCTCAACCGCATCCCTTGAAAGCTTAACAGCAGAAGCGTAATCAAAATTAATTTTCCTCGAGCCAACAGTCAAATTAAGTTTTGCAAAAGTTCTTTCCCGCTGTTTCGCATCAGTTATCTGCAAAAGCTCCTCAACAATGCCGGTGACGTTCTCCCCTTCATATGCCTTTCTCGCCTCAAAAAACTTATCTCCGGCATAAAACACAGGAAGCGCATTATCCTGCAAACCCTCAATAGTTTCCTGCACAACCACAAGAGCAAGCGCCGCATCAGCATCATCGTACGGCTCAGTGATATTCTCAAAAACAACAAGCTGCGGAAGAACAGCAGGGGTGAAATTAACTTCAACAGTTGTCGGGTCAAGCACGTCAGGAAAAGACACTTCTTCAGTGCCAGACTGAGCAATAAGGAACAGCGAAAACACGCCTGCGACAAACAGCAAAACCAACACAGCAACTATCCGCCTCATAACTTGTATGCCTCTTTCAGCTTTTGAACTATACCACTTTTATTCATTGATTTCTGCTTATCTTTTATTACTTTTGTTACTTTGGGTTCAAGCTTATGTAGTATTGTACTTTGCGGTTCTGATTGTTTATGTACCTGCACAGGTTGTATGCGCGAAGTGAGTTGAGCCGGTACTTCTTGTGGCAGTGGAAGTGGCGAGGTGTCCCTCAAATGCGCTCCCTTAAGTTTAAGCAGGATATCAGCGCGACCTGCTGGCGTAAATGATTTGGGCGACTGTTTGACAACAGGCGAGCTTGCTATCAGAATTGGACAAACAGGCCTGAAAGCTGTCGGGTGTTCTTTATAAACAGACTTTAGCTGAGCAATGAACGGCTTTGCAGACTTGGAAGACGCAGGTACTGCCTGTCTGCGATACTGCCTCGGGAATACTGCCGACAGTTTATTCAACAACAGCAATAACCTCATTCGCATCACCACGATAGCCATACTAAGTTGCGCGGCAACTGCTCTCCAGAACTCAGAACCAAAGAACTCCTGCCAGAATTTCGCGGCTTCAATAACTGGAGGATGCTCTTTAATCTTTGTCTGCACAACAGCAAGTTCTCCTTCTATATCTGCGAGCCGCGTGCGCAGCTCATCAATTCTGCCAACATACTTAACCCTGCTCAACTGCGCCTTGACAAAGTAAAGCTCCTGCAATGCTCTGATTGAATTCTGCAACAGCTTCTCTTCCAGCATCAACTTGCCAAGTTCTTCCTGCAAGCTTGTCAGCGCAACACGTCGGGTTCTCAAACGAGACATTAATGTTTTAATCAATTCAAGCCTCTGCTCGTACAAGTACACGCGCTTGTGGTATTCTGTTATTGAAATGGACTTCTCCTTAAACGCCGTGCGCTGCGCATCAGCCATCAAGCCAACAATATGCTCTTCCTCCTCTGCAAGCGACTTGAGCCTGTACGCGATGACACTAATGTTAACACGCCGCATCACAAAGCCGGTTAAGGCCAACATTATCGCAAAAGTGAACAGTATAACCCACCACCACCTCAAAACAAAACGGGCAATATTAAACACACCGGCAACTTCCACCAGCTGAACAAGCGACGCCTGCTTAAGACGCTTAACTGCAAGCGCAAAATCCTCACGCTCAAACGCCGCCCTGCCAAGAACAAACAGCTTCTTTGTCTCGCGAACATCAATGCCTCCTGCCTCTGCATCAGTTATCTTCTGCTTCAAGTGTGCGAGCATGTTTGCTGCTTCAACTGCCTGATCGTGCACTAATTGTAGTTCTTTGCCGAGAGAAACAACACGCGCATAATCTTTCTGTTCATACGCCTCTTTCAGCCGGCTAAACAACTCGCCTGCGCGATGCGCTCCAATCCCTTTCTGTTCCAGCGCGCTTACAAGAAGCGATGACATGTTAAGCAATTCACCTGCAGTCTTCGGACTTGCTTCATGAATTATCAGTTTAACCCTGCGCGTTTCAGTAATCTCCTTTATGACTGTTCTTGTCGTGACGACACTGCCTTCAATTACCCTCTGCTGAGCCACGGCATCACCTTTAATAGTGAACACCATGTCGTACTCGCCCTTTGAGCGGTACGCAGGCGCGGCGACCAAAACAGTAAAAGATTTCTTTTGCTTGTAGCCGATACCGTCAAGAATATCAGGAGTGCTTGTCAGATACTGCGACAGATAGCCCGAAATAGACAATCCAACTGCATTCATTGTTGTGTTCTCATAAACATTAGTGATAATAACAGGGAAAGACTGCTTTTCGCCACGCACTATTTCAATAACCTGCGCAGTAGTCAGGAAATCCTCCTCAAAGAACGTCCTATTAATGGACAACGCAGGCGGCCCAATCCGCGCAGGCACCGCACCTCCTGCAGCAGCGGCACCGCCAGCGCCAGACGACGCTGCACCGCCGCCACCCGCAGCTTTGCCGATAGGAACAGGAACAGAGTTCACTTCAACTGTAGAAGACACCTCCTGAATAAAGCCAAGAGTTCTCAAATCTGCACCAGTGATATTAAAGCCAGTGGCGTTGGCAACAATTGTCTGATTTCCTGTTGCTGCATTGCTGGCAATGCTTACAGTAATTTCAGACGTAAGATTTGCACCAGGTATAATTACAAAAGCATCAACTTCCTGACTGCCATCAGTTATTGACCATCCTGAAGGAAGAGCATATGAGAACGTGACATTTGAAGCATTCGCCTGCCCAGTATTTTTGAGAAGCGCGCTGACGATGATGCCAGACGCGCCCTGCGTGACATTGTTAGGCACAGTGGTGAATTCTGCAAACAAGAAAGGCTGTCCGGTGGTGCTCACCGTGACAGTTGTAGTCCTGTTTGCCGGGTTTGCGTTTGGTTCAGCAGAAATGTTAAGAACAAAAGTGAAGACATCAGATGCAGACGGAGCAGTGAAGTTAACCTGAACACGCCTGTCCTGCCCTGCAGGTATTTCAAGCGGGAAAGTGACGTTAAACCTGAATGGGAAGCTTGCATTTGTGCCATTCACAGTAAAGTTAAGCGCAACATCACCAGTATTGTTCAAAACTATATCGCCCACACTAATATTCTGGCTCGTATTGCCTGAAACCGCAAACGCCACAGGAGTCCTGTCCCAAGTCCTGTCAGTCTGCACGCTAATGTTTGTTATGGCGCTGAAATTACTGTTGCCAACAGCATCAACTGCAAACAATCTCAAATTGTACGTGTTGTTCTGAACAGGTGTAAAAGTTGCATTCCACAAACCAGTCGTGCTGTTCAAAGCCATAGTTCTATTTGTGAACTCAGTATCATTAGATTCCTTAAACTGGAATACAGCGCTTGATACGCTGGTCAAATTATCAGTTATGTTGGCAGAAATGTTAATAGCTGCACCAGGATCAAGCCCTGCAGAATCAGACGGGCTGGTTGAAAGAATGATAAAATTCGGGCCAGTCAAATCAACAGTAACATTTCTGTTGAAACTTGTGTTTGTGTTGTTCTCGCCATCTGTGCACGAAACATTCCATACATGCGCACCTTCTCCAATGACGAGACTGAAATTTGCCAGCGTTCCGTTGAGAGCGCTGGCATTGTTTGCTGCAGTGCCGTTTACCCTGATAGTGCAGTTCAGCACAACTGCAAAATTATCAACAGGAGTGAAACTGAAATTTATTGCGGAAATATTTGACTGGAAATCATTAGACGGCTGGTCAAGCTGAATATTTGGAGCAACCGTATCATTTGCCCTGAAGAACGTGGCTGCTGAATTATTCACATTACCGCTCGAGTCTGTTGCAGAAAACGTAACATTGTATCTGCCAGTAACATTTGGAATTGTAAAATTGTTGACAAACTGGTCAGTCGTTCCATTTCTCAACAACGTCAGAACCTGCGTGCTTGTGTTAGGGAAAGTAACAGTGGACTGCACCGTGCTCACATTCACGTTATCAGTAACGTTAGCAGCCACTTCAATAGTCATTGTTGAATTAAACGCATCACCCTCAAACGGCCTAACGTCAAACACGCTCGGAACAACTGTCTCGCTTGTTACAAAGAATGTTGCCACGCTATTGTTTATGTTATTTGCACTGTCATTTGCAAAGAACGAAATGTTATACCTGCCAACCACGTTAGGAATAGTGAAATTATTAGTGAACTGGTCAGTTGTGCCATTTCTCAACAAGCTCACGACCACTGTAGAAGTATTTGGGAAAGTGATGTTTGCGCGAACAATACCACGCGCGACATTATCAGTAACATTTGCCGAAACAGCAATAACATCAGAAAGATTAAACGCGCTGTTTGCAACAGGCCTCACGTCAAAGACCCTTGGAATCTCAACATCATTCACGTTAAAGAATGTTGTCACCGAGCTATTCAGATTATTTGCAGTATCATTAACTATGAACGTAATATTATACTGCCCTGTCAAGTTTGGAATGGTGAAATTATTAGTGAACTGATTTGTTGAAGCATTGCGCAACAAACTGGCAACAGTTGTTGACGAATTGGGGAAAGTTATGTTTGCCAGCACCCGGTCAATCACGCCATTATCTGTTGCATTGACTGCGACTGCCACAGTATCAGACGTATTAAATGTGCTGTTAGCAGAAGGCCGAACATCAAACGCCGCAGGCCTGACAGTATCCTCGACATTAAAGAAAGTAGTTACAGAATTATTAATGTTATTTGAAGAATCATTAGCAAAGAATGTCACGTTATACTGCCCGCGATTATTTGGCGCAGTGAAATTATTAGCATACTTGTCTGTTGTTCCAATCCGCAATAATGCCAGCACTGTTGTTGAAGTATTTGGAAGAGTGATGTTTGCATTCACAACAGAAATTAACGCGTTATCAGTAACATTTGCGGCAACCTCAACCACATCAGACACATTAAAAGAGCTGTTGGCAACAGGACGAACATCAACCAAACTTGGACGAGTTGTGTCATTTGTCAGGAAAAAAGTCGTAACGCTGTTGTTTGTGTTGTTTACAGTATCATTGGCAAAGAACGACACGTTATACCTTCCATCCAGAGCAGGGATAGTGAAATTATTTGTGAATTGATTTGTTGTTGTATTTCTCAAAAGACTTAGAACTGTGGTCGAAGCATTTGGGAAAGTGATGTTGGCAGTAACAATGCCAACTGCTCCATTGTCAGTAACATTCGCGGCTATGGCAATTGCTGAAAGAGTATTAAACGAGCCACCTTCAGAAGGACGAACATCAAACACTGCAGGACGCACAGTATCTTCTATGTTGAAGAAAGTAGTTACAGAATTATTAATGTTATTTGACGTGTCATTAGCAAAGAATGTCACGTTATACTGCCCACGATTATTCGGAACAGTAAAGTTGTTTGTGAACTGGTCAGTTGTGCCATTTCTCAACAACACCAGAACCTGCGTGCTTGTGTTAGGGAAAGTGATATTTGCCTGCACGACACCAATGCCGACAGCATCTGTCACGTTCACTGAAACAGCAATTGCATCAGAGACATTGAAAGAACTGTTTGCAGAAGGCCTTGCATCAAAGACCGCCGGAAGAGTCGAGTCAACTGTTATGGTAAAGTTTGTCCGCTCAGTGTTGTTCACCAGTCCAAGAGTGTCATTGGCAATAATTGTAACATTATACGCGCCTCCTGCAGTGGTGTTTGCAAACGTGCCATTGAAAATATTCTGCGTAGCATTTCTGAGAACTACAAGAGTCACAGTGCCATTCGGGTGAGTGATGTTTGCAATAACCACATCAATAGAGAAATCAGTCACGTTTGCGCTGATGTTAATTTCTGCTCCTGATGACGCTGTTCTTGGCGTTGCATTCACACCAGTAACATTTGGAGGCAGATTAATGACTTCAAAAGTTGTTGTAATGCTTGAATTAATATTCTGATGCGTGGAAGTATCATTCGCGATAAACCTAACAGTATAATTGCCCACAACAGACTGGGCAGTGGTTGCGTTGAAAATATCACTAGTCCTGTTTGACAAAGTTATGAACAAAACAGTGCTGTTTGGCAAAGTAAGATTTATGGTGACATTATCTATCTTGACATTATCAGTAACATTAATGCTAATATTAACAGGCTGTCCCTGCACAACACGAACAGCAGGTGAAATGTTTTCATCTCGGACAGAAGGCACAGTGTCAAACTCGTCCCACGCAAATGCAAAGCACTCAGAAGGATCTGCGCCCTGATTGCAAGAGACCCCCATTGTAGTGTTGGTTGGCTGAACCCAGTCAGAACTTCCATTCCACCGAGCCATAACCAACTGGTCATTGCCAGAACTGGCTGTCTGAACCATAATTTCATTAGTTGTTGGACTGCTGAATAGCTTATGATTCTCAATCGCAGTCCCTCCAGAATCAAACGTCTTACTGCGCGATGGTGAAAGAAGAGACGAGTTAGACCACGCAGTTTTGTTGTAGAGCACAAAGCTCACCCTGCCGTCATCTGCAGCAGCAGCATCAATAAAGCTGAACAAGCCGCGTCCTGCAAGAGTTTCCCAAGCGCAAGATACCTGCTGTGCCGTAGCGACTGCTGGTTCGGCAGTTGTTAATTCAGTGGGAGCGGCAGGAGCAGGCTCAACTGCACTGCCATTCCAGATTCTCACGTCCACATCATTCTGATTATCAATACCTATCCAGCCAATGTAATCTGACAAAGAATCTGAGCACAAAACATTCTGAAGCGGACTGCCGCCGCCAGTGCCTGCTGAAAGAGCAGCCCAGTCGAATAAAGTTCCCTGAACACTCCACGAACTGCCGGTAAAGTTGCGGTAACGTGTTGCGCCAGCTTCCCCATACACCACAACACCCTCGCCACTCTGCGCTTCCCACGCAAAATCAAGATTAAGCGTGGTAATAGAATTGCCTACAAGTGAAAGATTAATCTTGGTATTATTCTGCGCACCCTGAATTGTACCGTTCCACAACACAGCAAAATAATCGCTTCCGCCATCCAATGTAACAATCATGACGTCATTTGTGCCTTTTCTTGACACTGCGCGCACCCACTGCACTGCCCCGCCGCCGCTTAAACCATCAATCAACCGTTCTTCAGAATAGCCAGTGCCATTCCATAACCTATACGCTATATTGTTGTCAGCAGTGCTCGTATTCTCGTACACAATCAAAACCCTGCCGCTGATGTCTTCTACTGCGATATCAAATGCTCTTGTATTCGCATTAGTAAGCCCTAACGTAACTTCTAACAAGTTAGTCCAGTTTGTGCCGTTGAAAACCTGCAAATTAATATCGCCACCAGTATCCTGGAAGCCATACACAAACTCATTACGTTCGTGCACTCCTGCACCATCAACCTGTCCAATCACACCTCCCACATTTGCCGAGTTGTTGAATGCACCTGTAAAGTTTTGCACTGTGCTGTTCCAAAGCCGGTGCGCGGCAAGAGCAGTACCAACTGAAGTGTCAACATATGTTATTATTCCATTTGCGCCAGCAGACAGAATTGTTTCTGCAACGGCTATCTGAGTCATGAATGTGAACATTAACAATGAAAATACCAAGATGAAACGCTTACTCATGCGCATCACCTCCTAATCTGCCTGCTTCCAGTGTTATCTTTCCTTTCTCAAAACCAAACAAAATTTCCTGCTTGTCTTTCCAGCCAAGAAGCTGAACAAGAGCTTTTGGAACTGTGAGAAGATACTGGTCCTTGGGAGTTTTTTGCAGCGCCCGAATAATGCCTGAAGTCTGAACAAGCGATTGTGATTCATGTGGCTTTTCTACAGGCGATATTTGTATTCTTCCTTTTTCAAAACCAAAAATAATTTGCTGTTTTGCCGTCCAGCCGAGCAGTTGGACTAACTGTTTGGGGATTGTCAACGTATACTGGTCTTTATTAGTCCGCTGAAGCCTTCGCCGTAAACCAGACACCTATAATTACCTCTTTTTAAAATCTCGAGTTCGCTGACGCTCACACGAGATTTTTCATTTCGAAATTTTGCTGAAGAATTCCTGAATGAGCCAAAGGCGAATTCGGAATTCTTTTCATATGAATAGTCATATTTTGTTTTTCTATATAAAACTGCCGATAATCGTCAATAAATAAATACATAAAGTGTCACTGAATAGAAAATAGTTTACTATTGATATTACTATTATAATTCATATGAATAATTTTCTAGTGTTCGGCTTTGCCTCACACGAGAAAATGTCAAGAACGAAATGAAGTATTGTTATTCAACAGCTTCCCTATCCTTCCACAACTTCGGAAGCATCGCATCAGGAGACCATGTTCTTTCCAATTCCCTGACATCAAGACTTGACTGGTATTTTCCACCATCCTGAACATAATTCTTCTCGCGTATAGGTTCTGTTTCAAAGAAAATTATCTGCGCCACCCGCCTTCCAACAACCAGTGGAATTTTATAATACCTCGAGTTGTTTGTTATCTCCATTGTCCAACGGTTAAAATAATCAACATCACCCCATCCTGCACACTTGCAAACTTCAATAAAATTTCTTCCAAGCGAAGAACGGGCTTTCATCATCGTCGTAATGCTGCCCCGCCCCCCAATAAATTCCATTGTGTGAGCAAGAATTGTTTCTCCCGGAGCAACAATTATGATTCTGTCTTCAGGACGAATGCCAGATTCAAATTTCAGCCCAGGTTCTACAGACTCATGATGCCTCACAGAGTCAGCTTCGTAAAGCTGCCATATTCTCCGAACACTCTTCTCATCATAAGGGTTTAACAAATCAGAACAACCAACAGAATCTTTCTCACGATAATAGTTTGGACCAAGAGTAACATCATAACTGGTTGTTTTAAGATTATCTCTGACAAAAGGATGTATAACTATCCGTTCTTCAGACAGAGCACGCAATATTGCCTTATCAGACATGCACGAACGCTGCAAAATAAGCTCATCAAGCCCGAGCTTTGCCGCCAACTGCGCAGGAGTAAACGTTTTTCTTATCTCGCCAAGCAATGCTTCAAGTTCTTCTTTCGTCATTGCAAAAGACAGCCAAACAGGACATATATAAGAATTCCTGTACGTAAAAGCATACATTGAGAAAACATTAAGAAAATATTAAAAATCAACCAATAAAACTGCAAGAATGCTCTCAAACAATGACGTGTGCATTCTCATAAACGATGCAATCAAGCGAAATGAAACAGTAGTGCTCGCATGCAAGTGCACAGTCGCTTATTCAGGCAGGGCGGAAAGTTACCTTGAAAAAGGAGACCGCACAATAATCATCAAAGGAGACCACACGCTTCTCGTACACCAGCCATTTGGCAATGCCGCAATCAATTACATGAAGCCGGACTCTTCACACCAAATATTTGCAGAAGAAAAAAAAATCCTGTTAAAAAGCAGCAACACGCTTCAAAAAGAACAAATGGAAATCAAAATAGAAAAACTATACTTTTTCAACAGCCACAAACTTGAAGACGGCCAAACAATCGTCGTAACAGGAACAGAAGAAGACATGTCAAGAATGCTATACGAAAACCCACACCTCATAGAAGAAGGGTTCACTCCAGTAAGCCAAGAAGAACAGACAAAATACGGATTTATCGACGTGTTCGGAACAGACAAAAATGGCAACCTTATTGTTGTCGAATGCAAACGTTATTGCGCAGAACTATCCGCAGTAACCCAACTCAGAAGATACGTTGAAAAAATACAGGAAAGCAAAGGAGTCAAAAACGTAAGAGGAATCCTTGCCGCGCCAAAAATAACGCCAAACGCAGAAAAAATGCTGACAGACTGGGGATACTCATTTGTTGCAGTCCAACCTCCAAAGTATTATGAAAAATTTGACAAACACCAAACGAATTTGTCCGAGTTCACTGCCTTCGGCGGTTCACACGGACAAATTCAATGAATTTACCCTGAATGCAGCGAGGCGAAGCCGAGCGGAATTCGGGTAAATACACATAATTGTGTCATCATATTTAATAAGAATCAATCCACGGCTTATTCTCGATGCACCCATCAAATTATTTTAAAACGCTTGTTTCTTCAGCGCTTGTCTCTTTTTCTCTCAGCTGCAGCAAACAAGAACCTCAACCATCACCTAATGTCGAAAACCTCCAAACACAACAATCATTCCAACAACCAGTGCAGAACAATGTGCATGAAAGCAGTGAACTGGTATCAAGAGCAAGAAGACTGGAAGAAAGACTGCAAAACCTTGCAGAAGACATTGAAAACATCCACCTGCTCAGAACTGAGAGAACAGAAGAAATAAAAAGAGAATATGAAAGAACAATTGAAAATTATCAAAGAATATGCACAACAATTTCACGCACAAATCCTGATTACCGCCGAGAAGAGTTTCCTGCACTGGAAGAACTTTTGCAGACAAGCGAACATACTCAAATTGCACAAAACATTGAGAAATTCAAAAATGCAGCTGCAGACATCAGCGAAGCAGTTGAAAACCTACAAAACCAAAGACTGCCAATAAGACAATTTTTAAGGGAATTAAGAAATTACGAAGGAGCGCACGGCAGATACCTGCAAGCACTTGAAATCCTGCAAAACAAAAAAGCACTGCCACTGCTGCTCTTTTCGCCGCAATCTTTACTGCAACTAAGATGGTTTACGCCTGCTCTGCCAGAAAATATTCTGGCCCTTGCAAGAAACGAACCAATACACACAGAAGCAACCTATAAAAACATGACAGGAAACATGGAGTATGGCTTTGCAAATGATGAACAAGGAATACGAAGAGAGTACTTTAACTTTATCTCCAACAGAGAAAGACAAAACAGGCAGATTATTTTAATATACTCGAACGGAGTTCTTACAAGACAAACAAACCTGCTGCTTCCCGACTACATAATCAGAGAAGATTTAATGCCTGCAGCAAAATTCATTGAATTATCAACACATCCAATGCTAAGACAAATGATTTGTTTTCCTGACGAGCTTTTCGAAGAACAACAAAAAGCAGAAACAGAAACAGTAGAACACTTTATCATCAACACTGACGAACAGGCAAATGTTGCAGAGGAAATACTGATAAAAATAAGAAGCAGCCAGCCGGTAAATCTTGACTTTCTAAACGTACAAATGATGCAGGAAACTGAAGGACCTCTGACAAATTACATGCTTGGCAGAATGGGACTAAGACCATACACAAGACTGTTCAGGCTGACAGAAGAACAAAATGTAAGAATTTACTCCCACGAGAGCGATGAAATAAATTTTGAATATGAAACGCACACCCAGAATTTAAGATTCATTCAAGGACAACAAAGAGGACACGTAATACAAACAGTTCTCATAAATGAACAACAAATTTACACATGCGACTGGTATCTCCAATCAGAAGCGTTAAACAATGCAAGAAGAACAGCATTTGAAGACTTTGACAACTTGGACATCGCGCTTATCGCCCAAAGACAACTGCAGCAAATGCCAGAAGTTCCAATGACACACGTTCACCTGTTTGAGTCGCGCTGCGAACTAATGACAGAACCACAAATAGATGAAGAAACAAGAGAACACATGCTGCAATATTACCTTGACCTGCAAGTAGTGGCTGAACATTTTGAAGATGAAGAGCAAGCAAGAAACATTAAAAACGTAATGGAAAGATTAGCACGAAGATAAATGTGGAAAATCGAGACATTTATATATCTGATAAATATTTTTGTCAAAATGCAAAAAGAGAGCGAAGGAGCAGTTCTATTTGCTGCGACAGTACTTGCAGTTGGATTAGTAGCACTTGCGGGAAGCCTTGACTACAACACACCAACAGGATTTGCAATTGGAACACCACCGAGTGCAGGAAACAACTGCAACACAACAGACAAAGAAACAGCATGCGTGGGATACAATGTCGACTGCCTTGGAAGCTATTGCAGAACAAAAATATCAGGAGCAAAAACAGGAGACAAATGCGGGCCAGTCAGCGCAACAGAATGGGTTGAATGCGCAGAAGGAATCTGCCTTGGACAAGAAACATTCTGGGCAAAAAAAGCAATACACCAAAGAGCAGGACGCTGTTTTATTCCACACTCTATTGAAAGGAAATAAATACAATTTATTTATACGACAAGAGATTAATGATGGTATAAGATAGTAATCTCTTGTGGATATAGTAGCGGAATATAAAACATACGAAAATAAAAATCCCAATCGCCGCAAGCGGCGGGGTATTATAGACAATGGTTGGGATTTGTCGAAAACCGCCCATAAGATGGAATAATCAATGCCACACGCAAGTAAGTTGGTACATGGTGGTTTTTGACACGCTCAGAATTCCACACATTGCAAAAAATTATTGTGGAATTCAGACGTTTAATGTTGCGAATACCCTTCAACAAGTGATTGCAACAAACCCAGTCATCGCAAGCGATGGGGTATTCGCAACAAATTAAGTTCCGCTCCTATAAATCTTTTGACAAATAGCGCGCAACTTGCTGACTGCCGCCTCAATAACCTCATCACTCGCGCACGCACTCAATCTTATGTGCCTTCCATATTTCAACCCCCCAAATGCGCAACCAGGAGTATAAAGAAAAGGATTGCTCCCCTCATGAGCATATTTTCTGAACTCAAGCTCATCAGCAAACTGCGGTGGAATCTCTGCAAAAATGTAAAATGCGCCTTGTGGTTTTGCAACCTTAAAATTCAATTCCTGCATAACCTGCACCAGACGTTTGACCTTGTGCATGTATTGTTCTACAGCGCCAACAGCATTGCAGCCCATCACCTCCAGCACTCTTTGCTGCAATGCAGGTGCATTCACAACGCACGTTCTGAGATTGGCAATAAGCGCTTTTCTGAGCATGCCACCTCCAAAGTCAGGATGCACTGCAAGAAATCCAATTCGTTCGCCTGCTATGCCAAGTGATTTTGAAAAGGACGTCACATAAATTGTGTTTCTATAATAGTTAAGCATTGAGCAGAATTTGCTCTCAAAAACAACAAGGTCATAAGGTGAGTCTTCTATTATACAGATTGTTGAATTAAACTCCTGCTGTTTTTTCTCAAAAAGTGCTGCAAGCGACTTTAATTCCTGTTCACCGTAAACCACTCCTGTTGGATTGTTTGGTGAATTAATGATGATTGCAGTTGTATTTTTTGATATCACCTGCTCAATTGCTGCAATGTCAATATCAAAATTTTTATCAGCGTGCACGACAACAACCTTCCCCTGATTGTTTTTAATGTAGTGGTCATATTCAACAAAGTATGGCGCGATAACAATGACTTCATCCTGTCCATTTCTAACAGTGCCGGTGTCATAAGACACAACCGGCTCAATAAGAGTTTTAAGCACGACGTGAAGTGCATTCGCCGCCCCTGCAGTCATGACTATGTCATTGCTCGTGAATTTAAAACCAAAGCGTGCTGACAAGTCTGCCGCAACCCGCTCCAGTGTTTTCAGAAACCCTGCATTTGACATGTAATTATGCATGTTCAACAGGCAATCTTTTGATTCACCTATAATTTTCTGAACCGCATCAAAATACTCTTTTGGCGGCTTGACTGTCGGGTTTCCAAGCGAAATATCAATCGGCTGCTTACCTTCTGCCTTGAACTTCAATCCCAACTCGAACATTTCTCTTACTGCAGAAGTTGATTGAACGATTGATTGAAGATATGCAGTATTCATAGTTCTGGAAGTTGAAGAAGAACTTTTAATTGTTTCTATGAAACTCGCCATAAATGGAAAAGTTTATTAACTATTGACTATTTTTGTATTCATATGAATAAAAAAGTATTCAATATGGCAGTCTTTGATATACTTAATCTTTTCATAATTAATGGAAACACCTGGCTTCATGGCAGAGAGATTGCCAGACAATTAAACAAGAACCAGAGAATCGTCCAACTGAATCTTAATGTATTAGCGCAGGCAAGAATTCTAAGTTTTCAAACAGCTGGAAAAAGCAGACAATACACGATAAACCTTGAAAATCCGAAATCAAATGCAATGCTTTTAATGACTGAATGCAGCAAAACCATCAAGTTGCTTAAAGATTTTGAGATAGAACAAATAATAAAAGATATTAAAAGAATAACCGACACACCTTTTCTTGTTTTTGGAAGTTATGCAAAAGGTTATGTCGCAAAAGACAGCGACATAGACATACTGACGATAACCAATAAAAAAATATCCACTGAAAAAATACAAGCAATATATACGACAAGAATTCATCTCATGAATATTAGCACTAAAACTTTTGAAAAAGGCATCAAGAATAAAGATTCCTTTCCAATGGAAGTTGCAACAAATCATGTTATCTGCCAAGGATACGAGTACATACTTGACAAATGGAAGGAAATTTATGGTTAGCATTGAGTGGTGTAAAAAACAAAACAAAGGCATAAGATTTACAAGGCCAAATAAAATAATAAGCAATGACTACCTTAGAAAAGCAGATGAAGCGCTAAAAGTCCTGCAAGCATCACCAAGCGAAGAATGGAAAGCAGTTACCGGATACTACGCATGCTATAATGGAATTTATGCTTTGCTACAAAAAGCAGGAATAGTATGCGAAATTCATGACTGCACACTATTATTGCTGAAATTTCTTGATTTCAATGAAGAAAAAATAAACTTCATTGAAAACCTGAAAACCCAAAGAATAAACGCGCAATATTATAC
>JACQIC010000036.1 GCA_016198725.1 Candidatus Aenigmatarchaeota archaeon
TAAGAATGAAACCCTCCTTGAAAAGAGACATCTTCGGACACGGGTAAAAGACCCGATTGATGGAGCTGGTGTGTACGCACGAAGGTATCGTCGTGCTCAGCATGCAGCTACCAACGTCCTTGATTTCCAGTATTTCTCGCTTCTTATGTATGGTTTTTTTTTTATTTTTTTGGGAAATTCGTCACTTTCTTTGGTTAAGTTTCCGGAAAGTTTTAGCAAACTTCGTAAAAGCGACGGTTTATTCCATAGATTCCACGGAAATTCTGACGCAACACATTTAAAGGATTTTTTCTCGCAACTAAACTATGCTATGCGGAAAAACAGATTATAAGTCGCTTGAGATTTACAGCTTGGCGCATGATTTCGTTTTGCACGTTTACAAGTTATGCTCTTCTTTTCCAGAGATGGAATCAAATAATTTGACTTCACAACTAAGGCGTGCCGCAACTTGTTTGCCGCTTAATATTGCAGAAGGTTCTGGTGCGGGCAGTTTCAGAATTTTTCTTAATTACTGTATCTTCTGTTACAGGTCGTGCTTGGAAACAGAAGCAGCATTGAGATTGTGCAAGGATCTTAGTTATATAACTGAAATGCAGCACAAAGAAACTCTTGAAAAATTAGATAAGTTCATCAGAAAGTTGTACAATTATATGCGTTATTTGGAAGAAAAAGCAGGAAATCGCAAATGGGACAGAAGTGCTTTTTACCGCCAGAACAGCCAGCAAGTGTGTGAAGATGCTGCGAAAAGAGAACAGATGAAAAGTTTGGCATAAGTTTAAAAGTTAAAACTCACACCAGTCAATTATGAAATGTATTGTTGTCTTTGACATGGATGGTGTAATTTTTGGACACAGGAATTTCTGGCTTGAACTGCACAAAGCGTGGGAAACTCTTGAAGAGGGAAATATTTTGACAAAAAAATATCTGCATTCAGATTATGGTCGGTTAGTTGCTGAGGTTGTGAATCGTTTGTGGGAAGGAAAACCGCAAGAATCATATGATGAGCTTGTTGCCGTCCAACAATACGTGACAGGCGCACGCGAAGCTGTTGAAGGAATAATAAAGAAAGGATATCGCACTGCTATCATCACTTCAGGACCATACAATCTTGCCTTGCGCGCACAAATTGAATTAGGGGTTGATGATATCATTGCCAATCGCCTGATTTTCAAGAATGGCGTACACGTTGGAACAACAGATATGACCCTATGGCCCGTGCAAAACGACGAGAAAGTTTTGCCATTGCAGGAATTGTGCAAAAAACACAACATTTCAGCAAATAATGTTACCGCAGTCATTCATGATACTAACGACATCAGACTTGCTGAGTATGTAAAAGCATCCGGAGGCAAAGTTATTGGATTCATGTACGAGCCACATACAGAGGTAGAGAAACATTGCGATGTAGTAGTGCGTGAAAAAGATTTGCGGGCGATTCTCAAATATTTATGAAAACAAAACAATAAAAAATCCCAACCACCGCAGGCGGTGGGGTATTATAGACAATGAGTGTTGGGATTTTTTAAGCCTCGAACTGGGTTATTCAGTCGCCGCAAGCGGCGTGTATGAACCCAGTTCGAGCAATAAAAAAAAACTAAAAATTCCCGTGCGAACGAAGTGAACTCGGGAATTTTATCGACACTGCTTGCATTCATTAAACGCAAGTGAGAGCAGTGCTGCCAAGTATGTCAGATTTACTGCAGTATTGCTTCCGCCTGTGTTCATTACTATAAGTTCTCGCAGTGTTCCTATAAAGTTTGTCGTCGCGCCGAGTTTGAATGTTGACACGAGAGCGACTATCATAAATAGTCCTAATACCAGTGATGCTTCGCGTGCATGCCACCTGAACAACAGCATAAGTCCGCCTGCAATCTCAATAACTATTGCGAGGTATAGAAGTGGTGCACCTGCTGTTGCGCCAAATATTGACTCAAACATTCCTGTTGCCATTGACAAACCGAGGATTTTGTCAAGTCCTGCCACTATAAATGCTACTCCAAGAAAAGTTCGCAGTATTAATGTTCCTATTTCTTTGTTTTCTTCAAAAA
>JACQIC010000032.1 GCA_016198725.1 Candidatus Aenigmatarchaeota archaeon
CGTGGAAAAATGACCTGAGCGAAAGCTCAGGCGTGACTGTCCCACAAGAAAAAGAATGAACAGCGCTTTCTTAAAAGACATCAAGCGCCACAAACTACACTACTTCGGGGAAGTCTGTGACTAGTATATTTGAGATAGAATTTATCTGAATTATTGCATGGCAAGATATTTTTTCTGTCTCACCATTATGAGTCCTATTTTTTTTTGCTGTAGTTTTTTTTTCAGTTCAGTATCTATTGTTGCAACCATGTGGCTTTCTTGTTTTGCGTTTTCAAGTATCAGCTTGTCAACATGACTGCCTGCGCTTGTTTGGATTGAAGCAATGTTTTTCCTTGCAAGGATTGCTTTCGCGAGTTTTGCGTGCTGTGCTTGTTTTCCTCCTTTTGCGATTAATGCATCAAGTTCGTTTATTGTTTTATCAATGATTGTAATAGTAAATTCTTCCTGAATTATCCTGTTGATTTCCTGCGCATAATCTATTTTGAATTCTGCGCACGCGACAAGAAAGCTGGTGTCGAGAATTATTGTTTTCATCTTATTTTCAGGATTACCCCGATAACTGAAATTAAGTGTGTTGTGAACACAAGCAGTATTGTTGCTTGGCTTAGCGTCAAAAGATTGCCTGCAGTGATTCCCAGCGGCAGAAGAATTGTCGTGAAATATAGCAGCAGCACAAGGCTTTCAGGGCCTACTGGGGAGAAGAATGTCAGCATGAGCTTTTCTTTCATGCTAAGCGCAGTTCCGATGCTTGCGTAAGTTGCAATGATTCTTGCCGCGTAAAAAATTGCAGCAAGAAGTAATGTTAATAAAAGTATGTTTTTTGATGCCGGCAGTGACAACAGCATTCCTGTTCCTAAAACAGCATAAGTGACAAACAGGTGGTTGAGCTCACTTTCGTGTTTTCTTTCAAGTGTGCTCCTTCTGGGCGCGTGGCTGAGAAACAGTCCAAGCGCGGCCACAGAGAGTGGGCCGAATGAGTTTAATCTTTCACTTAGGATGAATGTTAAAAATCCTGCCAGCAAAAGCAGAAGTACTGCTATTATAGTGTCTTCGCGCTGATGATGAACCAGTATTTTTGAAAAAATGACTCCTGTAAAAACTCCTACGCCAATGCCGAGCACTAAGCTCATGGCATATTGTCCTATTGTTGATACTGCAGTACTGAGTGGAATGTTTTGAAAAAAAGGCACTGCAAGAATTGGCGCGACAAGACTTAGTAGTGCAGTGTAATTGCGTTCGTGTGTTAGTATTTCGTGCACGCGTGATGGCAGTTTTATTTTTGGGAGTGTTGTTGCGCACAGCGTTAGCGCGAAAAATACTGCGATGCCGTACTGTGCCTGCAGATTGTTTATGAACAACAAAGAAAGTGCGAAAACAAAAATAACTGAGAATGCTATGAAAAGCCTGAATGCGCGTTTTTGCTGGACGTCAAGTCTGTGAAGTTGCGGCTTGTGCGAAGTGAACAATAGTATGGAAACATAACTCACGAATCCTATTGTTGCCAGAAAAGTATGGTTAAATGGCAGGTACAGCTCAAATGCAGCAGACAGCACTATTCCTGCAAGCAGTGTTGCCGGCACAAAGAAAATATTTTTGGCAGCCAGCTTGGAGCATAGAATGCCTGCAAGCAAAAAAACAATGACTGCAAATACTGTTTCTAACATAATCTGCCTCTTTTCTGAACTTTTTTGAACAGATGTTATTTAATGTATTTTAATGTTGCGAAACACTAAGATTTATAAATCCCCTCATTTCTTTTACTGGCATGTTTTATCGTGTGCTTATGAAGGACCATATTCGTGTGGCGCCAAAGTATTTTGGGCTTGATTTAAATATGGCTTTGTTTAAGAGCGTGAAGCTTAAGTATGATGGTGTCATAGATCCTGGTTTGGGTATTGTTGTTGACGTGTGCAACATCAAGGATGTTGGTGATGGAATGGTTATTCCTGGTGATGGCGCAAGCTATTATGAGACGTCATTTGAGCTGGTGACTTTCAAGCCTGAACTGCAGGAAGTTGTTCAGGGTAAGATAAAGGACATAGCTGATTTTGGAGCTTTTCTTTCTATGGGTCCCATTGACGGCATGATTCATATTTCACAAACAATGGATGACTTCGTGAGTTTTTCAAAAGAAAAAGTATTGACTGGCAGGGATTCTAAGAAAATTTTGAAGGTTGGGGACGGTTGCCGTGCACGTGTCATCGCAGTGTCATTTAAGGATATTACTAATCCTAAGATTGGTTTAACCATGAGGCAGCAGGGGCTTGGCAAGCTTGAGTGGATTGAGGAGGATAACACTAAAACTGCGCCTTCTGCAGAGGTTAAAGAAGCAAAAAAGCCAAAAACAAAATAAAACTAACGAGGAATTGATATGAAAAGAAAAGCGTGCAAGAAGTGCAAAATTTTTGTTGAAGGTGATGAGTGTGCACAGTGTAAGACGTCTCAGTTTGCTCTGAACTGGAAAGGCAGAATAACTATTTTAGATCATGAAAAGTCAGAAATCGCGCAGGCTATTGGATTGTCTGTTGATGGTGAATACGCGATTAAGGTGAACTGATGGAAGTGGCTATTGTTGACAAACACGAGAACCCATATTTGTTTAGGACAGAAATGGCTGGCAGGATTAAGTTTACTGGCGCAACTCCTTCTTATGACCAGCTTAGGACGGTTTTGGCAGAGCAGTTGAAGGTTTCTGCGCAGACCATAGCCATACTTCATATTTTTAACAGGTTTGGTGCAACAGAGGCAAATTTTACTGCTCACGTGTACCAAACGCCGGAAAATCTTGCAAAAATTGAACCAAAAATAAAAGAAATGAAGACAAAAGAGCAGAAAGCTCAAGAGAAAAAGTAAAATGGCAGAAACAAAATCAGGCATATGGCAGTGTTATGAAAAATCAGGTGATAAAGTTGTTTGTAAAAATAAGTCGTGCCCTAAATGCGGCCAAGGGTTCTTCATGGCAAAACATGCCAACAGGTGGGTTTGTGGCGGCTGCAAGTATGTAGAGTATGTGAAGTAAAATTTCGAATTCCGCGCTTTCAGCGCTCAATTCAGGAATTTTAAGAATTGAACTGTCTGCATGTTGGCAATATTTTTTATTAGAGCATGATTTTGGGCCATATTAAAAAGTGAGGGCTGAAGCATGATGGATGCAGTCATATTTGATTTGTTCGGAACGCTGATGTACATACGCAAAGAGACTCATTTTCATCACAGACTGTTCATCGAGCTTGGTTTAGCAGAGCAGGAGGTGCGTGTTGCAAGGCGTGTTTGTCTTACTGAAAATTTGCCTGATATAGCGTCTCTGCTTAAAAGGCTCTTGCAGAATAAAAGAGTTGATACCTCCACCTACGAGGTAGAGCTTTTCCACGAAGTAGAATCCTGCACCCTCTATCCTGAAACTCTCGAAGTGCTGGACAGGCTTAGGCAAAGAGGAATGAAGCTAGGATTGGCCTCAAACTTGGCAACACCCTATAAAGAACTTTTTTATAGATTGGGACTGTCAGAATTTATTCCTCGGCCTACTTTTTCTTGTGATGAAGGAGTGCTGAAGCCTGAGAGGGAGATTTATGAAAGAGCGCTGAGACGAGTTGGTGCACAACCACAAAATACTCTAATGGTGGGTGATAAATTTGGTAATGATGTGCGGGGTCCTCTGTCAGTAGGCATGAATGCATTATTGTTGGATAGAAGTGGTTTGAGCAATTATTTTGCTAGAATTAAAACGCTGAAAGAGTTGCTCGTGTTGGTTCAATAAGTATAGGAGGCTTTGAATGACCTCTATTAAAAATTCTCTGAGTGAGCAAAGTGAACTCGTGAATTTTATCCTTGCAGCACCAACAAGTCTTGTGTTGTCAGCTTTTCTCCTTTTTTGAGTTTGTCTTCTATTTCTTTTTTCTTTTCATTGAGTTTTTTTTGTTCTGCTTCTTTTAGGAGTTGTTTTTCTTTTTTGGTTATTTCTTGTTGTTGTTCTGTTATGTCTCCAAGTGCTTTTAGTTCTGTTTGCAATGACTCGCTGACAGAATTTAATTGTGTTTGCAGTTCAGTAATTGTTTTTTTAAGCGCATCTTCTTTTGTTTTTAACTCGTCTATTTTTTTTGAGTTTTCAAGAATTATTTCGTGTTTTTGCTGGCTTTGTTGTGCGAGTGATTGAATTTCCCTGTGAAAAGTGTCTGCCTGTTCTTTTAATGCGTCTATTTCTTTTGAGAGCGCGTGTGCTTCTTGCCAGACTTGCGAGCCTGCTTCTGCTTGAACGTATTTTTTTTTGAGGTCGTTTATTTTTCTCATTAGCTCTTTTTCTTTTTCAAAACTGATGGCTTCTGTTTCTATGGTGGTTTCAAGAATGTTAATTTGTCGTTTGATTGCTGCTGGGTTTTCTTTGAATCCGAGTTTATGCTCTGCGTCTGTTTTTTTTTCATTAAACTCTTTGATTCTCTCGATTTTCTGCCTTATTTCTTCGTTGAGCTTGTGGCGGATTTCTTTTTTTTCTTTGACGTTTGCAGTGAATGCGTTTCTTTCAGCCCGTAATTTTTTTGTAGCGGTCATTAAGAAAGAAATTTCTTTACCTGTACTGCGCCTGAGTCGTTCTTGTTCTGAGAGTTTTGAATCTATTTGGGCGAGTTCTGTGCGAAAATCTCTGATTTTCGTCTTGTGTTGTTCAGCTTGCGCATCCTGTTCTGACATTCATTTCACTTGTTGAAATCCCAACTATTGTCTATAATACCCTGCCGCTTGCAGTGATTGGGATTTTTATTTTGCTGAATTCACTCGCTATGCTCGCGCATTCAGCAAAATTTGGAATTTTCCTGAGCAGACGCAAATGCGTCTAAACTCGGAAAATTAGCCGAAAAGAGCGCTTAGGCCTGCTGCTGCGGCTTCTTCGGTTTTCTTCTCTTCTTCAACTGACTTCTTTTCTTCTTTCTTTTGTGGTTTTGCTTCAGTTGGAGCTGCAGTAGATGCTGTTGGTGCAACAACTGCCGCTTTCTTTATCGCTTCGTCTATGTTAACGCCTTCGAGCGATGCGAGGAGTGCCTTGATGCGGCCGTCATCAGGAATTACTCCTGTTGCTTCAAGTACTTTCTTTACTGTTGCTGCATCAATTGTTTTACCTGCTTTGTGAATAAGCAGTGCTGCATAAACGTATTCCATGGTTTTACCTCCGTTAATATGTTAGTATTAGTTTGTTTCTGTTGTTTTTTGCAGGCTTTGCGCTTGCCGTTCTGCTTTTGCGAGCAGTTCTTCAACGACTGCGTCAGCCATTATGTTTGATTCAAGTGCTAGTGTTTTTGCGTTCATAAATGCGGTTTGCACGAGTTGCTGTATGGTGTCTGTTGTTGGATAGCTTGCCTCTATGGCGAGGTTGTGCGCTTCTGCTGCTGCAGTTTGAAGTTGTGCAAGGAATTGTGTTTCGTCAATTGCCAGCACGTCTTTTTTGTAGACTGTATCTTTTTCAAGAATTGCTATTACGTCAATGCCTATTTCCATTGGTTCTATGCCAAGGCGTGCAAGCATGCCTGCGACATTTGCGTTGATAATTTCCCCTTCTTTTACTACTACTTTTGGTTCTTTTACTGCGACTTTTCCTCCTTCAACTCCTGTTTTTATGCCTAATTGTGCAAATTCTGAAATTACTGGTCCTGGTGAAAATGGAGTTGGTCCTGCCGGAATGATTAAGTCTTTTGGCGCAATTTGTCCTGGTTTTGCAGGCGCAGGGCTTTTGCTTTTGTTGAGTATTTTGTAAATTGAAAATGGATTTTCTTTGGTGAACAGCAGTGCCGGAATGCCTTTTAAAGTTGCTGCGAGGTCTGTGAATTTTGGATTTTTTTTCTTTGCGTTTTCTATTGCGCGGAGCAGTAGGGATTTTCGCGTCATGAAAAGTTCAAGCTTGTCTCTGAGCTGTGCCCGCATGCGCTGTAATTGCGGGGTTGGCATGCCTTCCATGTTAACTACGCCGACAACAGGATACTGTTGTGTGAGCTTTTCCAGTTGGGTGATGATTTTTAGTTTCCGCTCTGACACGTGGGATTTTGGCTTTGTCATTTTTTGTCACCTGACGGAAGTTTGCCGGCTTTTGGAAGGTCGCCTGTTTTTGGAAGCGCGCCTATGGTTATTGGAGCGCTCATGGTTAATTTGAGCATTACTGATTTGATATTTTGTTCTTCTGCAGGAAGCTGGTGTGCAATTGCGCTGTAGATTGCCATTACGTTTTCAACTACGTCTTCTTCATTTTCTGCTTCATCGCCGACAATTGTTTTGTATGACAATTGTGTTCTGATGAGCACGCGTATTGTGTTTCGCAATTTTTCAGCAAGAACTGATAGGTTTGCATTTGGGGGTACGACGCATCCTGCTTTGGGATTTGGCATTTTGTTTCTCGGGCCAAGAATTCTGCCGAATGTTTTTGCCACGTCTGGCATTATGTTTGCTTGCGCAATAAAGAAATCGCAGGTATTGGCAAGTTTTTTTATCTTCTTGGGGTCTTGTGCATACTGGATAAACTGGTCATGAAGAACTATGCTGTCCATGTTTGTTTTTGCCTGTTCTGCAAGTTCAGGTCCTATTAGCGCGCAAATTCTTGTTTTTTTTGTTCTGGTTTTTGGGAGCGCAACAAACAAGTCGACCTGTTGTTCAGGTTTTTTAAGATCAAGATCTTTGACGTTAACAATTAAGTCTATTTTCTGGGCAAACTTTCGTTTTTTCGAATTTGCCTTCAGATACACAATTGCTTGTTTGACATCTTCTTTATTCATTGAACCCTCCTACAGGTAAAGACTGTAGTTGTACGGGAATACAACAAATGAGAAGCAGGGTGTATTTAAATGTTAGCATGCTCGGTAATCATTCAGCTTTCTGAAACGGCTCGTCGATGAGGGATTTATGTTCTTCAGTAGC
>JACQIC010000037.1 GCA_016198725.1 Candidatus Aenigmatarchaeota archaeon
CGTGGAAAAATGACCTGAGCGAAAGCTCAGGCGTGACTGTCCCACAAGAAAAAGAATGAACAGCGCTTTCTTAAAAGACATCAAGCGCCACAAACTACACTACTTCGGGGAAGTCTGTACATAGAAAAATTTAAATATGTACTCACAAGATGAAGACTGATGCGCAGCAAGTATATTATTGCAGTCATGCTCTTACTCATCCTTTTCTCGTGCACAAAAAGCGAATCAGAAGCACTTGAACTCAAAAGTCCATTCATTGGCGGAAATACAGGACTTGCAATAGCATTCCAAGGATTACGAAAAGACGTGTTTGATGGGGGCAGAGACCCATTTGATGTGCTCATACGACTTGAAAACAAAGGAGAAACAGCAGTTAAAAAAGAAGATGTCAGCCTAAAACTCAGTGGAATCAATCCTGCAGAATTCAGCAAACTTGAAGAACAACTTGTTAAAAATCCTGACGATGACATTCTCGAATCACGGCTTGATCCTGCAGGACAAGTACTCCTCGCACCGCCATCAATTGTGGAATTCACAGGACTCAACCATTTCGCGCCAATAACAGGCGCATCAGCAAACTTCCCGCTCAGAGCAGAGGTTTGTTACGTGTACACCACAAAAGCAGTCTCAAAAGTCTGCGTACGAAGCAATCTCCTGAACCCTCCAGAAGAAGGAATTTGCGCCATAAACGAAGCAAAACCAGTTTTCAACTCAGGCGCGCCCATTCAAATAGAGAATGTCCAAGAATCAGCCAGAGCAAAAGACAAGATAGGATTTTCATTTGAAATAAAGCACGCAGGCACAGGGCAGCTCTTTGAAAAGAAAACAAAATGCGACAGAACACAACGCAAAAACGAAAACAGAGCATACATAGTTGTTGACTCGAAAATGTCAGGAGTAACCTGCACTGGATTGACCAGCTCAGGCACAAAAGCAGAAGGGTTTGTGACACTCTTTGATGGAGTAAAACTTGTCACGTGCACGCAGCCAATCACGACAAAATCAGACTATGAGCAGGTCATTTCAATAGAAGCAACCTATGACTATCAAGAATTCTCCCAAACAGAAATAACAGTCAAAAGTTCAGGAGAAAACCAGCAAACAAGTTAAATTATAAATTATTTATAAATTATTTTTTTCGCCTGCAAGCATATGAATTGTGTGCGCGAGAAGCGATTCAAGCTGTAAAAACTCATCAGAACCCTCAGTCATTCTAAACTCTATTTCCCCAATCTTATCAACAAGCGCAACCTTTAACCGCTCACTAACCTGCAGTTTCCAAATTTCCTGAGAAAACTGTTTGATAAAATCAACACCCGACAAGCCGCGAATAATCAGCAGTTCATGAAGTTTTGAACGCGCATCAAGAAACTTCTGAGCAACAAGCAAACTCATCAATGACTGAAGCTCTGCAGGAGAAAGAGTACTTGCAAGATCATACACTGTACGTGCGTCAATCTCCTTAGCCACTGCAGAGCAAGACTGAAGCAGATTAATAAGACGTCTGCTGTCTCCCTCAGAAACAGCCATCAAAGCATGCTTTGCATCATTGGCGATTGAAAGACTTTCTGAACCGGAAATTACTGCAATCAATTTTTCCATCTGAACAACATCAAGAGGTCTGAAGCGAAAAACCGCACACCGCGACTGAATAGGGTCAATAATTTTACTTGAATAATTTGCCGCAAGAATAAACCTGCAAGTCGCAGTCGAAGTTTCCATAGTTCTCCTCAACGCCTGCTGGGCATCCCTTGTCAAAGCGTCGCACTCATCAAGAAAAATAATCTTAAAAGGAACTCCTGCAAGAGCGCGTGTACGAGCAAAATCCTTCACCTTAACACGCACCACATCAATGCCACGCTCATCAGACGCGTTTAGTTCAAGAAAATTCTCCTTCCACACCTCACCAAACAACGTCCTTGCAACAACAAGCGCAAGAGTTGACTTGCCAACACCTGCAGGGCCTGCGAACAACAAATGAGGAAGATTCTTCTTCTCAACAAAAGCACGAAGCTTCTGCACAACATGCTCCTGCCCAATAACTTCATCAAAAGACTTAGGCCTGTACTTCTCAGTCCAGATAATAGAATCATCCATGCAAAATAGGGATAACAGGCATTATAAAAAGGTTATTGTAATATACTTCAAGATAATCGAGAATCAGATTTCGTCCTCACTGACAACCATAAAATCTCCAATTGCAATAACAGAATGATATGGAATAAGAATTTTACCCTCCTTGTTTTTCTCAAGCTCAAACTTCTCAATATACTTTGTAGGGTTAGACAGTTCAAGATGAATAAGTTCACCACTCTTCACTTCAAAAATAATATCACCCACATTACCAAACAACTTGCCAGATTTTGTGACGACATTCTTGCCAATAATCGCACGAGAAAATTTTTTGTCCTCTTCTGCTGTGGGCACTGTCATGTTACACCTATACAATGCTCATAGAAAGAAGATAGGATGTATATAAGCTTTTCTAATACCAAGGCTTTGCGCGGAAACTCACTCTTTTCTGATTAGGAC
>JACQIC010000035.1 GCA_016198725.1 Candidatus Aenigmatarchaeota archaeon
GCGTAAGCGAGCAGGAGATTTTTGCCAGAAGAGAGTCAAGCATCCCGGTTGGCGTTTTTGCAAACGATTCTCTGGGCTCGCTTGAGGCAATTGTAAAGTACCTTAAAGAAAACTCAAAGCTAAGATTTTCAAAAATTGCAAAATTGCTGAACAGAAGCAGCAAAACCATTTGGGCAACTTACCATAATGCAGTTAAAAAAATGCCTTCTTCTTTTGGCTCTGTTTCAGGCGATATCTTGATTCCTGTTTCTGCTTTTGCCAACCGCTCATTTTCAACCTTGGAAAGCCTTGTCGGCTTTATCAAGGATTTTGGCTACTCAAACCATGAAGTCGCTTTAATGCTGCGCCTTGACGACAGGACAATATGGTCAGTTTATGACAGGATTAAAAAGAAGAGGGGAGTGAAAGCTTGAGAGAGGACAAAACACCAAAAATGGAATTGCTGTTGTTTTTGGCAGCCTTGATTATATTAGGCATCGGGCTTTATTACCTAGGCCCTTCAATAACAGGGTTTATAGTGAAGGAATTCAGCTACACAGAAGACTTGAAATTAGTCGTTGCGTCGAGCGGCAATTATACATGGCAGCCTGAAAACATAGGAGAATTAAAGTCAGTTAGAATAGATGGCAGAATAACTAAATATGGCAAAGCACGGGCATATTTGGAAAGCAACGGAATCAGGCATTTGATATTTGACAGCACAATGTTGAATGAAAGCTATGCAGAAAACCAGTCAAATTTAATAACAGGCTTTGCTGTCGACGAGGAGAAGAAAGCCAAGAACAAAAAGCCGAAATGGGTTGGAGCCCATGAATTTGTAATAAGCGGCACAACGCAGATAAACCTGTCGCAGCAGTTTATAGACGACGATAATGACGCTATGGTTTATTCTGCTTCTGATGCCGAGGGAATAGCTGTTTTTATAACTGACGAAGTTGCAACTTTAACTCCTATATTTGATGCGAGCTTTAACGCAACAATGGCATTCACAGCTTCTGACGGCATTGACAGCAAAAGCCAGGTAGTGAATTTGATAGTGATTGTTGAGAAGGCAACAGACATTACAGAAAATATAACACTTTCACTAAATGAAACTGCTGCAATAAACCAAACAAATCAGACAATAAACATAACATTGCCTGTAAATGAGACTAACCAGACATTGAATATAACTCCAATAATAAATGAAACAATAACAAACATAACAAATCTGACTAATATAACGGCAAAAACCATAGCGATAAATCTTGCCTACAAATCAGGCTCTGTTTTTGACGCAAACGACAACGGCGAAGAAAGCATAAATGGCGTTGTTGACTTGACGGTTGAAGACTCGTTGTTTAGCTGGGATGCTGACAAAAGCAGGTCATGCGCAAGATGGGAAGTCTACAGCGTTGAAGACGACAGACTGACAACATTCTGCAACGGCAATTCTGACTGCTGCGCATTTGTCAGCCTGCTCCCGGGCAGCAGCAGCTGGGACGATGTTTATTACTCAACGTTCGGCAAGGATGGCGCTGCCCGCAACAACATTGTTTCTGCGCAAGTGCTTTACTATGATGTAAACACAAGCACAGAAAATCCAAAGTCTGAAATTTATTACTCGGAATGGGGCAATTTAAGCGTCAAGTTCTTTGAAGATGAAACTCAATTTTCAGGCATTTGCCTTGAAACATGCGATTTGACTGGATTGAACAAAAGCTCCTATACTTTGGTGTTTGAAGTTGAGGACAGCGCTGTTTTGAGGATTGACAGGATCAAATATTCAATTATTGCGGACATACTAAACCAGCCTCCTGTGCTGCTGCAAAATATCACTAACGTCAATTTATCAGAAAATGGGAATGCAACAATCAACCTTTCACAATACTTTGCCGATCCTGACGGCGATGCCCTGAATTATAATTATTTTAAAACAGACAATATCACGATATTTTTTGACAGCGGCATAGCCACAATAGTGCCTGACAGGAACGTGTTTGGCGCAAGGTTCACTTATATTGTTGCAAATGATTCTGAAAGCTTTGCTGTTTCCAATGTGTTCATGATCAACATAAGCGAAGTTATTGGGCTTAATTTCTTTGAAATAAGAGACAAATCAAACAATAAGCTGGCTGTATTTGACAGCCTCGGCAATGTGAAAATAAAAGGAATCTTTATTCAAAATATTGAGCCGTTTGCTGATGCAGACGATTTCATAATCCAGAACTCAACAAATGGGTTGAACTTGGTTGTTGCAAACCCCGAAGGCAGCATGATTATTAAGGGCTCTCTGCTTGAAAACCAGGAGCTGTTAGCGCCAACGCCAAATTCTTTCATAATCCAAGATAAGAACGGGCAGATTGTCGCATACGTGAACAGCACAGGCAACCTGTTTTTGAAGGGTGCATTGGAGCAGAATGCAGTTTTTGAGCAGGAATAAGATTGTAAATTTATTTTATTCTATTACAAAATCCGTTATAAGGGAGCATAGTGCTGAAAATATGGTAAAAATAACACAAAAAATGATTTTATTCTGCCAGATTTTAGTCTGAATTTCAAACACAGATTATTATAACACAGGCTAAGTA
>JACQIC010000034.1 GCA_016198725.1 Candidatus Aenigmatarchaeota archaeon
ATCAAAACAGGTAGCGTCTTCTGTTGGCAGCACAAAATCTACAGGCTAGCATCGTAAGAAAGTTCATTCCGGCAAGAAATCTGACCTCAAGAAAAGGCGACAACGGCAAGTTACTAGTTGTTGGAGGGAGCTACCTCAATCATGGCGCTCCAATTCTTTCATCAATTGCGGCACTAAGAACAGGTGCAGATCTTGTATACACATGTGTGCCAAAGGTCAATGTCCAGGCAACTCGTGCAATATCTCCAAATCTAATTGTAATTCCGCTTGTTGATTCAAAGCTAACACGTGGCGCAGTAAACAAGCTGCTAGGACAAATCCCAAATGATCTTGATTCTGCTACAATAGGAATGGGCCTTGCAATAGCAGACAAGGAGGCATTAAACCTGCTAGTAAAATCACTGCTTGACAGAGATGTTAGGCTCTCACTTGATGCAAGTGCACTTGTAAACTATGTTCTGCCGCTGATTCCAAACAAAAACGTTGTAGTTACTCCACATGCTGGCGAGTTTAAAAGAATGTTTGGAGATGCGCTGCCAGAGTCAAAAAAAGAAAGAGTCTCTATTGTAGAAAAGCATGCAAGGGCAAACTCCATAACTATACTTTTGAAGGGTGCAACAGACATTATCTCGGATGGAAAAAAGACATTTCTTAACACAAAAATGACTCCGGCAATGACAGTTGGCGGAACAGGCGACGTACTGTCTGGAATTGTAGCAAGCATGCTTTCAAGAAACAGAAATCCATTGGAATCATCAGCTGCTGCGTCATTTGTAAATGGCATGGCAGCAAAGATTGTTCAGAGAAAGGTTGGCCTTCACATGGTGGCATCTGATCTTTTTGATGCAATCCCAATTGCGCTAAAACCATTTGACAAGACCAAGCAATGAATCAAATTCTAAAACAGGTTGACAAAAACTTTCATAATCTTATTTCTGATCTCCAGTCACTGATACGCCAGCCAAGCGTTTCAGCAAAAAATGAGGGAATACAGGAATGTGCAAAACTTACAGCAAAAATAATGAAAAAGGCAGGAATTTCATCTCAAATATTATCGCTTAAAGGAGTAGCACCTGTTGTCTTTGGTGAGATAAAATCAAGAAAAAACACAGACAAAACAATACTGTTTTACAATCACTACGATGTCCAGCCAGTAGAACCATTCTCACTATGGGAAAATGATCCATTTAGCGGCAAAATTATAGGAAACAAAATTTTTGGCAGGGGATCCTCAGATGATAAGGGTGAGCTTGTCACAAGAATATTTGCAGTAAAATCTTTTCTTGATGCATTTGGCGATGTGCCATGCAACATCAAGTTTGTAATAGAAGGAGAAGAAGAAACCGGCAGCGCAAATATTGAAAAGTATCTAAGAAAATACAAAAAGAAATTTTCATGTGATGGAGTGATCTGGGAGTTTGGATATGTTGATTCAAAAAACAGATCAATAATTGGGCTTGGCATGAAAGGTCTGCTCTATGTCGAGCTTTCCACAAAGGAGGCAAAACGAGATGCACATTCTAGTCTTGCAGTGCTGATAAAAAATCCAGCATGGCGACTAGTTGAGGCAATAAAGACACTCAGAGACAATAATGGAAAAATTCTGATTAAAGACTGGTACAAGGAGGTACAGCCATTTAGCAAGACTGACCTGAAAATAATAAGCTCAGAACCATTTGATGAAAATGCATTCAAGACAGAGTACGGCATAAAGGATTTTGTTGGAAACAAAAAGGGGCTAGATGCAAAAAAGGCACTTGTCGGTGCACCAACATGCAACATTGCAGGATTTGTTTCGGGTTACACAGAGGATGGTGCAAAAACTGTCCTGCCTGCAACTGCTGTTGCAAAAATTGATTTTCGACTAGTACCAAAGATGGATCCTAAAAAGCAGATTCAAAGACTAAAAAAGCATCTAAAGCAAAAAGGGTTTGGCGACATAACAGTCAAGGTGTATCATGGCGAGGCTGCAGCAAGAACTAGTCCTAACGAGCCACTGGTATCTTTTGTAAAAAAAGCAGCAGACAAGACGTTTGGAAAAGTAATTATCAACGTTTCAAATGCAGGTACAGGGCCAATGTACTCATTTGTCAAGGTACTAGGAGCGCCATGTGTTTCAGTTGGAGGCACCTACATGTTTGCAAGAATACATTCTCCAAACGAATTTGCAAGACTTGACTTGTTAAAAAAGACAACAAAGTGCATGTGTCTTATAATTGACAACTTTGCAAGCTAGTGCAAAAACCGCGGTATCTTCTTTACAATGTGAGCTATTGATACTCTGCCTGGGCCTGCAGCTATCATGCTCAAGGCTGATGCCAATAATATGAGGTCAATCTCAAAGCCTCCTTGGCCTGTAAGGTTGGCTGCTTTTTTTACATAAAATATCGCACCTAACATCATCAAAGACAAAACAACGCCTCCAATTCTTGTCATCACTCCGGCGATTAGCAAGATTCCGGGAACAGTTTCTGCAAGTGCAAGTATTATCTGCATCTCATGTGGAACTCCAATGTTTGTCAGAAAGTCCAAAAAGCCGGGATCAAACTTTGATAATCCATGAGCCAAAAAGATCACGCCAACAGCTACGCGCAC
>JACQIC010000039.1 GCA_016198725.1 Candidatus Aenigmatarchaeota archaeon
AGTTTATATATTGGAAGATTGATTTAGCGTGAAACACTTCGGGAGGTGGATATTATGCCATATGATGATGAAGATTTTGAGGAAGATGTTGATACTGAAGACTCTGATGGTGAGTAGCAAGTAAAAAGTAAAGTAATTTTTTTGTTTTGCGTTCTTTTTTGTATTGTTATTTTGTATTATTCTAATAGTAGTGTCTGTGCTTTTAAGAATATGTCTTTGACAGTGACGATTCCAACTGGTTTGTTGTCATTTGCGACAATAACTGAGCTGTGCTTGTGCTGAAGAATTTGGCTTATCACTTTGTTTAATGTATCAGTTGGTTCACATGTACAGCACCCACTTGTCATTAGCGCGCTTACCGGCAGAAACACAATGCTTGTTTTTTCGCCTATGCCATATCCTGTCTGCCTGTGTCCTTGGTGGGCTGATGCTCCTGACAGGTGTATGCGCGTTTTTGGAAGCATTAGCTGGCGTTCAAGTATGTCTTCAAGCGATGCTATGCCTGCAAGTTTGCCTTGTTCGTCGATAATTGGCACGTGGTGAATTTTCTTTTGAGTCATGGCGTTCAGCACTTTGCCTATCTGGTCTGATTCGTTCATTGCAATAAATGTTTTTGGCATGACTTCTGATGCTTTGATTTTTTTAACAGTATTTTTCAGTTCGTTCAGGATATCGATTGCGCAGACTACGCCAACGATTTTTTTTCCTTGAAAAACTGGTAGTGCTTTTAGGTCGCTGGTGGTGAACTTGTTGAGCAGTGTTCGCAGTCCGTCTTCTGGGGCGAGTTTTGGACTGTTAACACTGCAGTGTTTGACTTTCATGCTTTTGATGTCTATTCTTGAACGCATCAATAATTTTTTGTCTGCCATGCCAGCATATTTATCTTTGTCAAAAACAACCGCCCAGTGCTGGTGTGACTTGTTTATTTTGCCCAGAAATGCGCTAATCCTGTCGTTCGTGTCTACTTTAGGATAGTTTGTTATCATCAAGTCTTGTGCAGAAACCATGGCTCACCTCTTCTTATTAGCTACGTTGGGCGGTTAATTATATAAATGTCTCGATTTTCCACTAATTATGGCTGACATCAAGAATCGTGTATTGATTGCTTTGGATTATGATTTTACTGTGAGTGAGAGTGTTCAGCAAGAACCGTTGTTTAAGGAGTTTTTTGATAGAATTAGGAGTGTTTACCCTACTTACAGGGTTCTTGAACGGGTTGAGAAGTTAGGATTTAACAAAGAACTGCCTGTTTGGGGTTTGCCAGTTGAGGTTAAAGATTGTTGTGATTATTTTAAAGTGAGCGATGAACAGCAGTATAAGACTCCGAAAGGCATGGGCTGGATGCAGCAGATGTTATTTGACAAGGACAGTATTTTTGAAGGGAAATTAACGCTGGAGAAGTTCAGGGAAGTGGGGCAAAAAGGGCAGGTTATGTCTCCTGGGATTCCTGATGGTTTGTGGGATTTAAAAAAAAGATATGCTGCGAGAGGAGTGGATGTTCATTTTGCAATTATCTCAATTGGTTTGAAGGAAATTATTGAAGCATCCCCAATAAATGACATTAAGGATGGAGAGCATTTGATTGACGCAATATATGGAGGAGAATTTTATTATGATGCTTCTGGCAGCATATCTCGGCTGGCGTATTGCGCAAATTCGTTTGATAAAACAAAAGGGCTTATGCAGATTGTTAAAGGAAGCCCTGATTTACTTGACAAGCTTGTGCCTCGGTCAAACTACCAGTTTGATTATCAGAACATAATTGTGGTCGGAGATGGTTTCAGCGATATTAGTTATTTTTCTTATGCCAGACAGGAAGGCGGGATTCCAATTGCAGTTTATAAATTAAATGACGTGAACGAATACAAGAAGACTTATCGTGAGGTTGGCGAACGCGTTGACGCAATATTGCCAAGGGATTACCGCCCAGGAAGTAGGACTGTTCGCGAATTTGACAGGATAATAACGCGTATGGTTGATAGACAATGCAGGTTTTCCCAGTCTTTACTGCACGAGTACAAAAGGCAGAGAATAAAAGATGAACCAACTATATTATACATCGAAAAGCATCTTGGAAACTGCACAGAATGTAAAGACGAAGGTGCTTATGGCGTTAGATTTGTTCCTCCTGCTTAAAACACACGAACATTTACGAGTATATGTTCTTGCGCAGCTTGATGTTCTTGAGCAGAAAAAGTATTAAAGCAGTATACTGCAGTCAACATTTCATGCACGAATTTCAAAAAATTCATTATGTTTTGCTCAAACAGCACGGGCCGCAACGCTGGTGGCCTCTGAATGGAAAATATACTGGAAAGTCAAGATTGTCTGATGAAGAAAAATTTGAGATATGCGTCGGAGCAATTCTAACGCAGAATACTTCTTGGAAAAATGTCGAAAAGGCATTGTGTAATTTGCAAAAAGCAGAACTGTTGAAATGCGAGAAAATAGCCAATTCAAAACGTGAAGTGATTGCCGCGCTTATCCGTCCTACAGGGTATTTTAATCAGAAAGCAAAAAAGCTCCAATTGTTTTCAGTGCATGTTCAAAAGCGCGGCTTGCAAGCCATGTTTAATCAGCCGCTTCAGAAGTTGCGCGAAGAATTGCTTTCATTATGGGGAATCGGTCCTGAAACAGCCGACTCAATAATTTTGTATGCTGCGCAAAAGCCAATATTTGTAATTGATGCTTACACGCGCAGAATTTTTTCAAGACTTGGTTATTGCAGGGAAGATTGTGTATATGACGATTTGCAGCGATTATTGATGGCTTCTCTTCCAATGGATGTCAAATTGTTCAAGGAATATCATGCATTGATTGTTGAACATGCGAAAGTCTGCTGTACTAAAAATAATGTTTTATCTGATAAATGTATTCTTAAAGTGCACAATTTAAATAGTCATAATCCAAACAAAATAAAATGTCTCCCCAACTCATAATCATTTTTATTCTATTTGGCGTGCTTGTGTTAAGCGTGCTGTTTTCTTTCTCAAGAAGAAGTTTGAAAGTTCTTGCTTTTGTTATGATTACGGGCGTAATATCTGGCATGGCAGTGTGGGGTGTTCTTGATTTGAATGATGTTTCACACAGGTTTGCAAAACAGCCAAAGCTTTATGTTTTTGAGGATTTTGGCGTGCATGCTGCTTTTGCCGGGCTTGGAAGAGTTTACACCATTCCTGAAGAGAGCACAGTTCAGTTGCGTGCGCAGATTGAGGCAGGAGATTTTAGTTCTCTTGGGAAAAGATACTACAAAGTGGTTGTTCTTAAGCCTGAATTATTCGGAAGCTTGACTGATGTTCGTTTTGGGGAGGATGTTTTTTCAAAGCACGAATTGTTAAGCATTTTGCGTTCTCCTGCTGCAAAACAGGAATATTTCAGGGCAGTTCAAAGAAAGAAAAGCGTGCGTGATTCTGAACAGCTTATGCTTGCAGTTAATAGTGCGTTTCAAACTAATGAAGCGTTAAAAAGTGCTTTACTGGTTGTATTGTATAACGCCGCCATTGGGCGTTCTTCTCTGTTTGCAGAGATTAACAAAGGAGCAGTAGATGTGCGTCCTGTGTCTTTTACTTTTTTTGTTATTGAGAATTTGCCGTCACAACTCGTGCGAGGTGATTATTTTGAGCTTAATGGATAAACTCTTTTTTTGGAGGCATCTTCCTGATGAATTTGAAATGCCAAAAGATTTTGACATTCCACCTGAGCCAATCAGTTCTCCTGCAGGTTATCCTTCAGGACTTCCATCTCTTGAAAAACCAGAAACTTTCAGGCCAGAGCAGTCATTTGGTGTGCAGCCAGTTTCTTCTTCTTTGCAGCAGGGAGCTCAAACATTAAATGACAAGGACTTGCAGCTTATTTTGGCAAAGCTTGACGCGATTAAAGCGGGCATTGAGACTATTAATGCAAGACTCGATAAGTTGGAACGAAAGGAAGAAGTGAAGTGGCGATGAATGGCAAAATGCATTATAGCAAATCTCATTAATTTTGGAAGGGATTTTGTGAGATTCGCTATACTACCAAAGTGCAGAAAATTTCAATTATTAATGCATTTTGGTATTAAATATTATTTTTGGTTTTGTGTTTTTTTCATTTTGTTCACCGATGCAATTACAAAGCTGATTGTTAGGCAAATGTTAAACGTGCATTCCTCAATTAAGATTTTTTCTTTTTTTTCAGTTACGCACGTTCAAAACAAGGGTTCTTTGTTTGGCTTGCTTGGCAGTTATGATGCAAATACGTTTTTCATTTTAATAACCACTATTGCAGTTATTTGTATTTTTTATCATACGATGCGCTCAAGATTGTCGCATTCTGAAATTCTTGCATGGGGACTGGTTGCTGGAGGCGCGCTTGGCAATCTTGCAGACAGGCTATTGTACGGAGCAGTGACTGATTTTATTGACTTCAAAATCTGGCCTGTTTTTAATGTTGCAGACAGCGCGATTACTGCGGGAATAGTTTTATTGTTGCTCGCAGAGGTTTACACTCCTGCAAAGTAGTATTAAATCTTTTTATAATGCCGAGATGATGTTTGTGCATGGATGCAAAAGCAGACATATTTTACGAAGTTTCTTGGGAAGTCTGCAACAAGGTGGGTGGTATTTTTACTGTTGTTGCATCAAAAGCAGTGCAAATGATGAATCATTACAATAATTACTGGCTGATAGGCCCGTATTTTCCAAAAAAAGCTTTTGGAATGTTTGAGGAAACTCTTGCTCCAGAAGAATGTAAAACGTGTTTTGACAAACTGAAAGCAGAAGGGATTGAAGTGCATTGCGGAAAATGGATGGTGAAAGGCAGTCCAAACGTCATGCTGGTTGATTTTACGAATTTCTCTGTACAAAAAAACAGCATAAAACAAAAACTCTGGGAGCATTATAAAATTGACTCATTATACACTGAATGGTTTGATTTTGATGAGCCTGTTGTTTTCGCAACAGCCGCAGGTAAAGTGATAGAGGTCTTGTCAGAAATATACCTTGGCAAGAAAACAGTTGCACAATTTCATGAATGGTTGGCCGCCGCAGGCTTGCTTTATATAAAATCAGAAAAAGCAAAAGTTGGAACAGTATTCACGACACATGCCACAACTCTCGGACGTTCAATTGCAGCAACAGACAGGAATTTGTACGAAATGCTTGACAAAATCAGTCCTGACGAGAACGCAAAAGGCAGAGGTTCAAGCGTTTTCGCAAAACACCTTCTGGAAAAAGCCGCGGCAAAAAATGCTGATGTTTTCACTACAGTGAGTGAAATAACTGGCATTGAGGCGGAAAAAATTCTCGACAGAAAACCTGATGTTCTTTTGATGAACGGGCTTGATATGGACAAATTTCCTACATTTGAAGAAGCGTCAGTCAAGCACAAACTGTTCAAAGCAAGAATCAAACAGTTTCTGACGTATTATTTTTTTCCATACCAAACATTTGACATAGAGAACACACTTATTTATTTTCTTGCAGGAAGATATGAGTTCACTGACAAGGGTGTGGACGTATGCATAAAAGCTCTGGGAAAACTAAATGAAAAACTAAAAGAAGAAAAGTCAAAAAAAACAATAGTCTGTTTTTTCTGGATTCCGGGAAACATCCGTTCAATCAAACAAGAATTGCTTGAAAACAAGACGTATTTTTTTGACTTGAAAGACTCGATAGATGACGAAACTGACTTGCTAAAAACAAGAATGCTGTCGCTTCTTATCACAAAAGGGGATATCACAAAAGAAAATTTATTTGGTGCAGAGTTTATGCAGGAAATAAAGCCAAAAGTCCTTCGTTTGTCAAGAAAAGGTATGCCACCGGTAGCAACACATGACTTGTTTAGTGAACAAAACGATGCCATTTTGAACGCATTCCAGCAGGCAAATCTGTCAAACAAAACTGAAGACAGGGTAAAGGTTGTGTTTTATCCTATATACTTGACTGGCGCAGACGGACTGCTTGATACCAGCTATTACGAAAGCATGCAGGGCGCACATCTCGGGATATTCCCAAGCTATTACGAGCCGTGGGGGTACACTCCTCTCGAAGCAGCTGCACTCGGAGTATCATCAGTAACAACTGACTTGACCGGCTTCGGAAGGTATCTCTGCACAGAATGCGTGCCAGAAAAAAACCCGGGAATCTTTGTGCTTAAAAGATTTGGACGGGCATACGATGAAACAGTGCAGGATCTTGCAAGCATCATGTACTATTTCGCTAATCTGCCAGTGCAGGAACGTGTTGCAAACAAAATGACCTCACAAAAAGTAGCCGCAACAGCAGACTGGAAGCTGTTTATCGAAAGGTACATAGAAGCGCACAACCTTGCAATTAGCCGATTATAGAGAAACACAAATTATAAATACTATTTTGTAATCTACAAGAAAATTAATTAATGGAGGCTGAAAC
>JACQIC010000040.1 GCA_016198725.1 Candidatus Aenigmatarchaeota archaeon
AAATAATTAATATAATTTACTCGTCTATTATATTCGACAGACATAACAATTTATCATTAATTACTTATGTCTGTCGTTTTATCTCTTGAAGAATCTCGGCTTTAATTCTTTAATGAATTTTTTGCTGTATTCTTCTGTTCTTCCTATTTCGTCTATTCCGATGCAGTTTTGGAAGATGCAGTTTTCTTTTGTTATGCAGTTTGGCGTTTGTGTTTTTACCACATAGAACTCTATTGTATTTATTCCTCTTTTGTCCAAAGTATAATCTGTTATCTCGAACAGTTCTGTGTTGGTGTTCAGCACTGCTCCGCCGATTATTGCTGGCTTGACTTTTTGCGGTTTTTCCGGCAGCTGCTTGAACGTGCTGCATTTTCCTTCTTTATTGTACGCTTCGCATATTTGCATGCATTTGGCTGGCAGTACATACCCTGTTTCGTCGATAAGAATTATGCGTGCTTCGTATGTTCCAGGGATTAGGCTTATTGTCTGCGTGTCTGTTCCTTTGATTCTTGTTTGTGTTTGGAACTGTTCTTCTATGCTTTCTTTTGCACGCTCAAGAATTATTATTGCTTGTTCGTTTGTTTGCAATGAGCGTGGTCCGCTTGTTATTGCTGTTCCGTTTGTATTGTATTTTTTGACAGCTATATTGACTTCTCTGAGTGGCTGCAGTGTTATGTTTATTTCATCATGTTTTTCAAAATCTGATGTGTATGCGTGTACTGCTGGCGAGTACTCTTCTTTTTCTGCGCGTAGGTGTCCGTTGTAGCATATCGGCAGTTTTGTTTTCAGCGACCCGTGGTGGTTTGTTGTGGGAAGCATGCACGTGCTTATTTTTCCGCACCCGTAGCTTAATGCCGCATCTGGTATTGGCGTGTTGTTTCTTCCATCAAGAACGTTTATTTTTATTGTTCCGCTTAGCTTTTGTTCTTCATCACAAAACAAGGTGTGGTTTGCTGTTTTTCTTTGCAGTTTCTGCACTGTGGTGGTGTTGGTTGAATCAAACGGGCCATAGGTTCCTTCGCCTGTAAAAAATTCTTTGAGTTCCTTGTTGTCGCGTATGTTTGTTTCAAGTGCGAAAAAGAACGAGTATCCTTCTCCTTTGTTTGCTTGTGCATGTCTGATTTCAACAAGCAGTGGCAGTGATATGTCATAAAAGAATTCGTATGTATTTGTTTGAAATGGCGGCGCAGCATTGTTTGGAAATTTTGTCCTTACTATTTCCGGCTTCAACATATCTTTTTCTTTCGGCGTTATGTCAAAATAAAATGGCCATCCAAGATAATGGAATTTTACGTCAAAATTTGTGTCTTTGCCAAATCGTAATGCTGAAAGTGCCGCTTCTTCAAATGTTTTTTCTTTTTTAGTTATTGGTTTTCCGTAGCTGATTATTGGAACCGTGCTTGTAAGCACTGTTGACAGCTGTTGTTCTACAATGTTTTTGTTCCAGCTCACTGCGCCATTGTCGTGCGTGACTGCAGAAAATGGGGGTAGTTTTGCTGGTGAAGTGTCTGAGTAGAGTCCGATTATGTGCAGCAGCATTTTTTCAAGTGTTGCATTGTTTTTCTCTTCAAGTGTTATCTCGCTGGCAGTGTTGTATATTTTTTTTAATGGAACGTCTATTGTTGTCTCAAATGATTCTTTTTTTGTTTCTGCTGCCGTCTGTGTTATTGTTATGGGCCAGTTAAGGTATATTTTTGTGTTGTCCTGTGTGAACTCGACATTTGCAGTGATATTGCCTGCGCTGACGTGCGCGCCTTGTTGTGCAAATTCGTCAAAACTTGCGCATTTTTGCAGGTTGTTTTCAACATATTCCTTTACTTGCTTTGCAATGAATTCAAGTGATGGCATTTGTTTTGAGCTTAAATCGCATGATGTGCAGGTGTTTTCGCCTTGAAGGTGCCACCAGTATGGCACTGGTTGTTCAGAAAGCATAAGAACATCTCCTTCTGCTGCCTTGCTGCTCGGAGTCATTCCTTGGCGGAGTGGATTACTGTATCCCCCTTGTTCGCCAATCAGCTGGAGTGCTTCTTTTGCAGTGTTTTGCAGGCAGTCAGTTATGTATGTGGTGATGGTTGTCTGTGGCGGTGAACTGATTTGCTGAACAATTGTTTTGTTAACTACATAAATGCCAAGTCCGATAAATAAAAGTGCAAGCACCCCGATTATTATGTGGACTGTAAGCTGTGCTTGTTTCATTTTTTTACCTCAACAATTGGCACAACAATGGCTCCTCTGTCATGAATTATGCGGAGTGTGGTGTACGATTCGTTCATGTATTGCGTGATGTAATCGCTTTCAGCTGCGCTTGGCTCAAGCATTCCTTGTGTTATTGTTTTTTCTTTTTGCGTTTTTTTGTCAATCATGTCTATCTTGTAATTTGTAGTTGCGCCGAATGATTCTGCATAATAGCTGATTTCGTACAAAAATTCGCCATCAGGCAGCTTGACTCTTTTGCCTTGCACAGATAATGTCATGTCGCTGTATGGCGTTATTCCTGTTTCAACAGTATTTTGTGCTGTCTGTATTTGCCCGCCCCATTTTGCGCAAACTTCTGCTTCCCATGGCTCAATTGCATACCATGGAAGTTTTGTGCCGAATATTCCTTTTTCTTGTGCAAATGCCGCAAACAAAAGAATGCCAAAGCATACAGTAAATAAAACCCGCCGAAGTAACCGTAGCTTCCGTACTTTTCCCAATAATTTTTCTGAATGAGCCAAAGGCGAATTCGAAAAATTAGTCACAGTAGTCCACCCCTGTTAGTTCTGCATTGTACTGGTTCCAGTTGAACTTGTTTCCCTGCAAAAATTCTGATTCCATCAGCATTGATGGCGCGCTTGTCATGCTGCATACTATTTCTTCCACGCTCGTTGCTTCTGATGCCGCTTTTGTTTCTGCGGCTCCTTGCGCAGCGCTAATTACTGCTGCTGCAGGCGACACGCTTGCAGAGATTGTTGAAGCTGATACTGCTGCGAGTGCTATGTTTTTGATTGCGATTTCGTTTGTTGCCCCGTATGGGTATGTTGAGCAGGTGTACGCGTTTGTCATTAATCCAAATACTGGATGGCAGGCCATTTGCCACGCAAGCCCGCTTATTATTTCAGGGATTTTTTCTATAATTGTTGTTAATGACATTGCCGCAAATGTTTTTGCCAGTTTGCTTGAGCCGCCGACTTTCCATCCTGCGCTGTCTATGTATGCGCAGTTTTGTTCTTTGTATGTTCTGTCGCAGTTTGTTATTGGCAGTCCTTTTTTTGCGTTTTCTTTGATGCAGTTTCGGTAAATGCACGCGAGCTGTCTTTCTTTTTTCAGGTTGTACTCGATTCCCTGCGGGCAGAGGCATAGTGATGCTACGTGAATACTTTTTTGCGGCTCCCAAAGGTATTGCATGAAGTTTTCAGTGCTTGTTGGGATGCCTGTTTTGCCGTCAATGTTTGCAATTATTTGTCCTGTCAGTTTTTCAACAGGCAGGGTGTACTCTCCCGAGTGTCTGCAAAGCTGGCATGAGTTGATGAATGATGCCATTTTGAACAATGGGTTGTTTGCCGTTGGTGGTCCTGGCGTCCAGACACTTAAAAGCAATAGTTTGTGAATGTTTGCCTGAACATTGCATCCGCCCCACACACCTATCCCTAACCCTATTAGCACTGCTCCTGCTGGTTGTCCTGCATTTGTAAGTGTGTTTCCTGTTATTATGAGAACTTGTGAAACAATGCTTAACACGCCGTGAAGTATGTTTGACATCGCGTCTGTTTGTGCAAGTGTTTGCGCTATTCCAGCGGTTATGCCGAGTGCTTTGTTCGCGTCCTGCCATGAACCAATCTCATCTTCAATTGATTTGATGTGGTTGTTTACTGCATCAAGTTTTTTTTGTACGCTTTCGTCTATTGTTCCAAGCGGGTTGTTGTATAGTGGAATTCTTGCAGTAAAATTCAGGATTTCTGGCGTGGTAAAAACAGTTCTGTCGCGTTTTGTGATTATGCTTGTTGCGCAGTTTATTCTCACAACATCTTCTTTTTCTTCAGAAATGGAGCCGTCAAATTTCAGCAGGACATAAGGGCTTTTGCTTTTCTCGTTCATTATTAATGGGTTTTCGGCAAGAAGTGTTTCATCGCACCTGATTGTTTGCGAGATTATCTCAACACTTTTGTCTTTTGCATTAAGGAACGGCTGAATCGAAACCGGGTATGCTGTTTTTGTAGCGGTTCTTCTATCAATGCCGAGTGAGGGGTTTATCATAACTCCTGTTAGCGTGAAGAATTTTTGCTGTGTAGGATTTGCTTCAAATATTTCAATAGGGTAAACATCATTCACAGTGTTGCCTTGTTCATTGCTTAATGTAAATTCCACTGTTGTTTTTTCTGCTGGTTTTAGGTTTGCAATTTTTACACTGCACTGCCATTTTCCTGCGCTTGGCGTGCATTGCGCTTTTTGTATTTCTGGACCTCGTGAGATGGTGCTGGCATTTACAACTACTGTTGGCATTATTTCTGGTGGTGTCGCAAAAAAGCTGAAAAAAATAGTATCAGTATTTGAGGGATATTTTGGTGAGTGCTGAAGTTCAGTTATTCCTGTGGTGAGTGTTGTTGCTTCAATATCTTGTTTTATTTCTTTTTGAAGCCTGTTGCCTAAGTCATCTGTTGAGTCTTCAACAAGTGTTATTGTGTGCTGTCCGAGTTTGCCTTTTATTGCAAGATTGTTCCACTCGCACTGCCAGATGGTTGGCGTTTTATTTACGCAGTTGTCTGCCTGCCTGCTGCTTTCTCCAGTTATTGAGAACAAGTTAAGATACACTTTATGCTGTGAAAGCCCTGACTGTTCTTCTTTAATTTCAGCAATTATTTTTGGATTTTGTGTGCTGAGAAGATAACCTCCATTTGCATCAAGAAAATTTGTTTTTAGCAAAACAGGTTCAGGCCCTGTGTTGTCTGTGCTTAGCTGGCACTGGAAATTTGTTTGCAGCACGTGTCCTGTTTTGTCTGTTGCGGTTACGCTTCCTTCACACGCCGAGTTTTGGCTGATGGGAATGTTGTCGACAAAATATGTTGAGTTAACAACACGTGTGGGTATTCTGACATCAACAGGTTTGCCGGTTATTTTGTCCAAGGTAAGGATGATGTTTTCAGGAAGAATGCCGCTTGCATCTTGAAGCGTTGCGCCTATAGAAAACAGTCCTCCTTCCGGTTTGATGTGCTTGATTTGTTTTCCATTTTCGTATACTCCTGCAGACAGGAGTGTCGGAGGTTCTGTATCAATTATTATTTTTCTGCAAAGTTCTGTCTTCTGGTCAAGATAGTCTGTTGCTTTTATGCAAAGCTGCACCTCTCCATTTTGTCTGTATTCGTATGCAAGTGCTTCGTGTGCACTGCATGTTTCTGGCTCAAATGTTTTTTCAGAAATAATAGTGTCTGTGATTGATAGCTGTACATTCTTGATGCCTGAACAGCTTTTTACATCGTTTCCATCCTGAAGGTTATACTCGATTGTTCCTGCGCCTCCTGTTATTTCCTGCAAGTCAAATATGAGAATTGCAGGAGGCGCATCATCAATAACCAGTGATTGTCCTGCCTGAAGAATGTTTTCTCCTGCATCATCAACAAGGATTATGCCGTAAGCGTTTGCTTCTTTTCGGTTAACAATTGGCTCGTTGTAAGTGCACAAAAATCCTTTTTCATTTTGCCTGCATTTTTGCGGGAAAACAACAGCAGAATCAACAGATATTCTCACTTGTTCAGGGGTTACGGCATCGTCTCCATCAATTGCGGCAAGCACTTCAAGCACAAGCTCGTCATTGCTTTTGGCATAACCATTTATTTTGTCTTTGCCTGACAAAAGCGTAATTTGCAAAGTGCTGGCTTGCACAAATGGCAGACTAACAACAAGCGTCAAACTAAAGACAAGCGCCAGCAGTATTGTGACTTTCATTAATGCCTCTTTCCAACAAATAAAATAAATAAACTTATGGGTAGGATCAATTTCTTCATTTTTTCTCTAAAAATCTGGCATCTATACCGATGCGCAATAGGA
>JACQIC010000041.1 GCA_016198725.1 Candidatus Aenigmatarchaeota archaeon
CTATTTAGACTTTCCAAGAATACGAAAGACTTTTGTGCCACAAGTTGGACACTCGCCCTTTGCGGCTCTCATCTTGTTCTTCATAACCACTTCCTTTTCATTCTTCATCTTCACATTTTTCTTACATTTCATACATCTTCCTTCTGCCATCGTTAGTCACCCCGGTGATTTATACTCATTTTCTACACTAAGGAACATTAGTGTTTATAAACATTTCGTAAAAAATCACAGGGTGTCAAAAACCACTGGTGAAACACCGGTGGCATGAATAGTGGTTTTTGAGCATGCTCACGATTTTCAAGTATTCCGCCAGTATAAAACTGGTGGAAAATCGTGACATTTATAAAGTTCAGGCATCTTGTTTCTTTTAATCATGCGGAGGTTTAATCATGGAGGATGGAGAGTTCGAACGTCCTGTAAAGGAAGAAATAGCAATCGTCCTAGACTTCTTGCCGCATGGCTACCCATTTGACACTCGTCCAAGCCACAAAAAAACATCCATAGTACAAGCGCTTGGCAAAAACCACCTTGTTTTGTTAGAACTCGTGCCAAAAAAAGATGTATTCCTGCAGCCGTATGAAGAAGTGTACATTGGAGAAGGCAAACGCGATAAAATCCACCACATAAATGGCAAAATCACTATTGAAAAACTCACTGCGACTGCAAAAACAGAACTTGAATTTGCACTCAAAGAAGTCATCAAAAAAAACGAACAAAGATTTGTGAAGTTTTTCAACATAGCACAACCACTTACCACGCGCATGCACCAACTTGAACTTTTGCCTGGCTTTGGCAAAAAACACATGTGGGAAGTAATAGAACAAAGACGCAACAAGCCATTTGCAAACTTTACAGACTTACACGAGCGAGTAAAACTACTTCCTGACCCTGAAAAAGCGATACTGAAACGCATCCTATTAGAAATACAAGGCAAAGAAAAACACAGAGTATTTGTAGATATTTAACAAACAAATCGTTTAAATAAATTCAGCAATAACATCTGCTAACTTCTTCAGATTCTCACTTGAAACAGTAATCGCATACCCTTGAAGAATAGTCTTGATATCCTTGCCATCCTTTGGAAGAATATCTACCAGCTTCCAAATATACGCGTCCTTCATCCTTGGAACTTCGAGCGACTGCAGTTTCTTAAACAAATCATCTGCCTTTTTCCTGCTCAATGGAGCAAATTGTTCCAGATAATCAAAAGTCTTCTGAGCACGAAAAGAAAGCTCACCATCACGCTTTTTAACCTCGTCAAGAACCTCTTTAACTTCAGCCTGACAAACAGGCGTTTCACTTACAACATTCGCTTTCATAACCGCTTCAAATGCACAGGGTGCACCACCAGTTTCTTTTCCTTAGAACCATCATGAATAAGCACTTCATAACACCTGCCGCGCTTTTCACTAACAGTGCCAATCCTGCCTGCAAAACGAACATGAAACATACCCTTTTGATATGCTGACTCTGCCTTCAACACAACTTTTTCACCTGGAGTGTAAGAAGCCAAAAAGTTCGTCAACGAAACCTTCCCACTACAACGGTAATGCTTCCTTAACAACTGACGCGAGCCACGCCTATAACCACCTTTACGCTTACCCATCACACATAAATAAAACCAGCTATTTTTAAATGTTTGTGTCATTAAAGACGCCAATTTAATAAACCGCAAAAGCTGTACTGTTGTATGATTCATTTATTCAGACTCATTGACAAGCTTGTTGGCAGTGTTCTTTGCGTATTATTAATGTTTTTTAGACTTCCACGAAAACAAAGTGTTCCAACAAAAATTTTAGTCATCAAGCTATGGGCTGTTGGAGAAAGTATTCTGACACTCCCATTGATTGCTGAACTAAAAAAACACTATCCAAACAGCAGCATAAGCGTTTTGTGCAGAAACAGAAACAAAGCAGTATATGAAGGAAAAGTGGACAGCGTAATTTTATTTGAAGCACCTGAAATCCTCAGACTGCTCTCAAGATACAATGCATTTGACCTTATTATTGACTGTGAACCTTACCTTAATGTCTCCGCACTTCTTGGCTGGTGGCTTGGCAACAAGACGATTGGATTTGCGCATGGCATTAGGTCCATGCTGTACACGAGCAAAGTGAGATACGATGACCAACAGCACGTTGTACAAACATACGCAGATATGCTGTCGCCGCTCGGCATTATGTTCAAACCGTCAAAACTTGAACCGGTTGCTTACAATAAAATAGACGAAGAACGTGCTGAAGAAATTTTAAAAAAAGCAGGATTAAGGAAAACAGGCATCATAGTTGGAATGTGCCAAAGCGTAGCAGAAAGCGGCAAATGGAGAAAATGGCCTGCTGAACAGTATAGTGCGCTGGCCGATAGGATAATTGAAAAGTTCAATGCGAAAATAGTTCTTATAGGAGGCAAGGATACCATACAAAATAATGCCGATATAATGAATGCTTGCGAGCACAAGAAATCAGTAATAAATCTTGGAGGCAAAACATCATTAAAAGAACTGTTCGCGCTCACAAAACACTTTAATTTATTCATATCCAACGATACTGGACCAATGCATATTGCGGCAGCACAAGGAGTGCCAACCATTGGCTTATTCGGGCCAAACACTCCTGTTCGCTTTGCACCGTTCGGTAAAGGAAACATTGCGCTGTATAAAAAAACATGTTGCAGTCCATGCATAAATGTTCACAAGGGAAGTTTTCCCGAATGTTTTAATGCTGAAAAAGGATTGTGCATGAAACAAATTACAGTACAGCAAGTTTATGCTGCCATCAAGAATTTGCCCGAGTTCAGCGCTTCGCGCTTCACTCAGGGCAAATTCAAAATGGTTCGAAGTTGACGCTACGTAGCATTTCCCTTCCAGAATTTTCGTGAATGAGCGCTGAAAGGCGCGAATTCAGAAAATTCGTACCGTAAGACCTGCAGGCAAGTACGTATGATGCATAAAATATAAAAACTGAATGTTTAATGTATTTATCATGCCGCTTGAATCTGAGATAAATAAAGGCCGTGAAAGACATGAAAAAGAATGGGGTTATGAGGACTGGATTGAAAATGATGAAGCAATAAACTATTGTGGCAAACTTTTGGTATTAAAACGCCAATATCATTGCAGCCTGCACTATCACAAAATAAAAGAAGAAACCTTCTACGTCAATAAAGGTCTTGTGCTGATGGAATATGACGGAGAAAAAATAGTCATGACGCCAGGAAACAGTTTGCGCATCAGGCGAGAAAAAAGACACCGCTTCACAGGGTTTAGCGATGCAGAGATAATTGAGTTCTCAACATTTCACCGAGAAAATGACAGCTACCGCGAACAACCCTCAGGAAAATGGACTGATGACGAATTCAAACAGATACAAGATGAATTTAGACTGTCATGGCTGCCTAAATATATAGACGAAATTGGAAAGAAGTTTTATACTCAAGGATAGAGAACTTTGAAAAAGTCGGCTTCGCCCCCTTTTTTCAAAGTTCTCTATATTTATTGGATTGCAGAGAGCAATTCCTCTCGAGCAAGAGTGGAAGTTCCAGGCTTCTGCACGACAACACTTCCGGCGGCATTAGCAATGTACGCAGCATTAAAAAGAGATGCGCCAGATGCAAGCGAAAGCGCAAGAACCGCGGCGACAGTATCGCCTGCGCCAGTGACGTCAAACACTTTTTTTGCCTGTGCAGGAATGCACCTGCCTTGAGCGCATGCCTTATCAAACGCGAGCATGCCATTTGCACCCATTGTCAACACGACATTTGCATCCAACTGCAGTGAGATGTCTGCCGCAATTTCTGCAGGTTCACGCTTTTCAGACATTTCTTTTGCTTCTTTTAAATTTGGCTTTACAACAGTAAAACGATACGCAAGATGTTTGTGTTTCGGCTTAAAATCACCAACAAGAATTTTTTCAAGTTCACGACATTTGCCAGTGATTGCAGAGGATACACTTTGAACAAAAACTCCTTTGGCATAATCACTCACCACCACAGCATCAACCTGCGGAATGACTTCCACCAAACGGCCAACCAACAACCTCTGCACATTATCAGAAATGTCAGAAGTTTCCTCTTCATCAACTCTTAATAAATGATGAGCGTTTGAAATAAAACGCGTTTTCACTGTTGTACAACGGCTTCTATCTGACAAAAGACAATACTGGTCCATATTTGACAAAAGACTGCGCATAACCGAAGCGTCCCTGTCTTTGCCAGTCACGCCGGCGACATACACTTTCGCACCCAAGAACGCAAGATTGGAGGCAGTATTACCTGCACCGCCAGCCACATCACGAATTGCTTCGTACTTCAGCACAGGCACTGGCGCTTCAGGTGAAATACGAACAACACCACCATAAACATACCGGTCAATCATATAATCCCCAACAACAAGAATTTTCTTGGAAGAATAGTTGTTGATTATTTTTTTAATAAGTTCACAAGCCATTTATTTCAGGTCTTACATCATGTTTAAAAATGTTGTGCATTTTATCGTGTATATGCAAAACAAAATATTTGATGTCAAAAGCATAATGAGAATTTGTGAGCAGTTCAAGTCCAAAAAGATTGTTACCACAAATGGAGCGTTTGATATATTACATGCAGGCCACGTACAGTTTTTACAGCAGGCGAAGGCGCTTGGTGACGTGCTGATTGTTGGGCTTAATTCAGACAAAAGCGTCAAGTCATACAAGGGCAACAAGCGTCCGCTTAACAATCAGGAAGACCGCGCCGCAGTATTAAGCGCGCTTTCATGCGTTGATTACGTTGTAATGTTTGACGAGAAAGACCCTTGTGTTCTTCTCGAGGCAATAAAACCTAACATTCATGTCAAAGCAGGAGATTACACTCTTGATGCTGCAAAAGAAACACCCTCGACAAAAGTATGGGAGCGCGAGACTGTTGAAACGAATGGCGGAGAAGTAAGAATTCTTCCATTGTTAAATGGGAGGTCAACAACAGATTTGATAAGAAAAATTGTTGAGACTTACAAAGACGAGAAAGAGTATAAAGAGTGTGTTGGAATAAAATAGTTTAAATAACTCCTATATAAACTTGATAAAAATGACCATACTATCAATAATTATCCCTGCCTACAATGAGGAAAAATCAATAAATGAGTTGTTGAACAGAGTGAAGTCAGTTGATTTAAGTTCTCTTAATGTTGATAAAGAGCTTATTGTTGTTAATGATGGAAGCAAAGATAATACTTCAGAGCTGGTTGAGAAGAATCACAAAGATGTTTTATTGCTTGAACACCCACAGAATCTTGGTAAAGGAGCCGCCATCAGGACAGGGATTGCAAAGGCAAAAGGCGATATTATTCTAGTGCAGGATGCCGACCTTGAATATGACCCAACTGAATATTTTGTTCTTTTGCAGCCAATTCTTGATGGAGAGGCGCATGTTGTGTTTGGCTCGCGATACCTCAGCACAGACCAAAAAAGAAGAAATTATGAGTTTTTAAAAAAACAACACGCGGGAGCATACAGACTATTTTATCTTGGGGGCAGACTGCTCACGATAATAACAAACTTTTTGTATGGCGCAGGAATAACTGATGAAGCCACATGCTACAAAATGTTCAAAAAAGAAGTTCTCAAAAAAATCAAGCTCAACTGCGAACGCTTTGAGTTCTGTCCAGAAGTCACTGCAAAAACAATCAAAGCAGGATATCGCATAAAAGAAGTTCCAATCTCTTACTACCCACGCAGCATAAAAGAAGGAAAAAAAATAAAGTTCAAAGACGGAATACAAGCATTATGGACATTGGTGAAGTATAGACTAGCGGATTGAATATTATTATTTGATTTCATCCCATTCACTTTCTTCTTCTATTTTCCAGTTTCCGTCTTCTTTTTTCATTTTTGCATTGACAACAAATGTTCTTGTGATGCCTACTGGAAATCTTTGTTTTGCTTTTATCGTGACTGAAGAGGTTGTTGGAGTTCCTGTCTTTTCCGTAATTTCAATGAACGAAAAGAGCGGTGGATTGAGTTCATAGTCTACAAAAAATGCTTCTCTTGATGCCTGCAACGTTTCGAGAATGTCTTCTCTCATATCCGGCGGGACTTTTTTCAGCAACTCTCTGGTTTTCTGTTCTTGTGAAGCAAGTTCTTTGAACTTTGCAGTAAAGCCCGCTTTGGTGTAATACTGCTGCGTCAGTTTTACAAGGTCATTAAACTGTTCAATTTTTCTTATCTTGTCAACTTCCTTGTAATACGCAACGTATGCTTCTGCCGCAGATCCTGCTGGCGGCGGTCGAATTTCAAGCTTTGATTCTGTTTCAGTAAACACAAAACTCGCAACTGCCCGCAGCACATCCGTCTTATGCAGCTCATATGAATCTATTGGCGACAAATAAACAAGAGACATCGCCACAGGATTGTCTGGAGAAGTGACGAAAGTGCTTGTAACCTTTACAGGCACACTTGCTATTGTTGCAATGTACGTAAGTTGTTTTGCAGACTGGTTGGCAAACATAGTATCTGCAATTTCCAGAATTTTTGCGTCAGGATAACGCACTGGAAGGTTTGCCATTACTACTTTAGTGTACTCTTCAAGCGTAAGCAAACTTGGCAGTTGTTCAAGAGACAATGTAGCAACAGGCTTGTTTCCCTTCGCTGCCGGAAGTACAAATGCAACAGCAACATTTGGAATTTCTGTTTCATTCCAATTGGACGGAATCAGTAAAGTAAAACCAAAGTCCCTGCTCGTGTATGGAATTATCTGCACTGCTGGTGAGTCTGTTCTCTCCACCACTGTCTGCACTTGAGACACTTGTTGTCCAAACTGTTCAACAGGTGTGCAGGCAGTCAGAAATATTAGCAGTACAACAAACAACTGAACAATCTTTCTCATTGCACACACATTTAATTTATGATATATAAAATGATTTAGTGTCATTAGGTAGTGCTATAATTTTTGTGCTAAGCAGCAGTCATACACCTGCCGCCTTTAATTTCTCATTGTATATGTAGTATCGTGCATTTGGGAAGCCGCCAAACATTCCTTCAGCATAAGGCCAGTCTTCTTCAAAACGCGCATCTTTAGAAAAGCGGAGTGTTTTGAAGTGAGAGGAAAGGGAATAATTGCTCCGAAGTGTTTCAAGGACAGCCCTAAGATTGTAATTGAATAAAAAAACTCAACATTTTAAAACAACCACACTACTGTTGTGTCATGAATCGCTGGATTGAGCTTGTTGTGCTTTTGTTTTTTTCAAGTGCACTGCTTTGGGTTGGAATTGGCGATATTTGGAGTCATCGGATCAGTCATGATTTCCCGTATGCTTACCTTGCAACAGACACATTCCAGCACCAGACAAGAGCGCAGTGGATAAAAGACGCCGGCAATTACCAATACGAAGCGCCATATTACAGTGCAGGATTCAAGGACGTTGTCGGGTTTTACCCGCCTCTTTTCAATCATCTTGCAGTCATTCTGTCGCACCTGTCAGGACAAGAAGTGTATGATGTTATCATTCTCTTGCCAGTGCTTGCGGCAATCACGGCAATTCTGCTTCTGTATTACCTCATAAGACCAATCAGTTCAGCATATGCAGTGCTTTGCCTTCCATTTGCCTCATACATTTTTTACATCAAGGAAACTTTAGTGGCATTCTTCTGGGGGCATTGGCCTGCGGTTGTTGGAGACCTTTTTCTTTTTTCCACCTGCATTGCAATAACCCAGTGGAACAAAAAAAACATGTGGGCAGTAATTGGAATACTGCTGTTAGGAACAGTATACACTCATACTGCTTCATTTATTTTCGCAACATTATTCCTGCTCTTCTGGCTTGCGTACACACGGTTCATTGACACTGCAAGACACCCGGCAAAAATTGATGTTGCAAAATCCCTCATAGTTCTTGGAGCTGGTTCTGCTTATTTTCTGAACTTGTTCAGGCAAAGCTGGATGATAATCCACCCATTCAAACTTGCACCAGTAACAGAATGGCTTGGCGGAGGAGGATACCTTCAATTCACGCACTTTGGAATCGTGCAATATCTTGTTTTCACCGGAATAGCAGCAGGGCTGTTTCTCGCGAAAAAACACACTCCTCTGCTAATTTCATTATTTTTTCTTGCCGCAGGATTAATGAATTATGTTGGATTTACCATCCGGTCATTTAACCTCAGATTCTTCTGGCCAATCACACTTGCCCCTTTTTTCGCCCTGCCACTTTACCTGGCATTGAAACAAATAACGAAAAAATTCCTTGTTGCAGTAGTAATCGCAACAATACTGTTTGCACTAATCACTCAAGCAAACTACAAACGAGCAATTGACCAGGAAGGATTTATGAACAAATACATCTGGGAAAACCTAATGTGGCTGCGTGCCAACACACCCGAAAACTCAACTGTTTATTTTGGTTATGGCGATTTATATGACCAAGACGCAGGACTTGGAAACGCACAAAGAACATTTGCCAGAACAGAAACAGAAGATTTAATTCCATATTATCAGCAGCAAAACATCACAAGATATCTGCCAATCAAATTATTTGCAGAAGCAGGAGCAGGACTGCCTCACAAAACCGCGCCATTGAAATACTCCCTTTACCTGAAAGAAAACACGAGCACAGGAAACAATCACTTAATAAGAGACTTGTGCGCTTACGATTATTACGTATTTGACAGAATAAGCCAGTACCCTGAAATAATAAAATACTCCCTAAAATATCCTGAACTAATGATGCTAAGCGGAAATTTTGAAATCGCGCACGCGAACAACTGGAGCGTGATACTGCACAACAAAAAACCAGGAGATGATTGCATTGAACAAAAATGAACTATTGATATTGGCAAAAATTTATGCAGCATCACTTTTGATATTTACAATAGTGTTTTACAAAGAGCCAATGCTGTCTTTAGTAAGACTTACTTTAAGTCTGGCAGCAATAAGTTACGTCCCAGGATACCTGCTTACGGAAAAAATATTTGAAACAAATGCTCAACGATTACTAATAGGAAGCGCGATATCAACAGCCATCATCGGAATAAGCGCGTACTATCTTGGAATATTCGGAGTGCCGTTATCTTTATCTGCTTACATTCTTCCTGCTGTTCTTATTATGTTTGGAGCTGCAGTCAGCAAGTTTTACTGATTTCTATTATTGACCCCAAACCAGTCATGCAGTCCGCACCAGCCAATAAAACTTTCCACAAGCGCAACCCAGCCAATGATTGCAACAAGTACATTAGCCCACGGCATCGCGAACCACGGCGCAAGAGGCCCGAGCCACCAGATGGCGAGCGTAAACCGAAATATTCTGTCCAGTTTTCCCAAGTTTTGTTTCATAATAACCCTGCTGACACTGAACAACTTAAGACTTACCTCATACAAATACGTTTTAGCGTTACAAATAATTATAACGACAGACATAAGTAATTAATGATAAATTGTTATGTCTGTCGAATATAATAAACGAGTAAATTATATTAATTATTTACTTTGTCTATTATAAAACATAACCAGCACAACAAAAAAACATGCGCATCGTTGAAAGAATAATACTGCCTGTAATAATTCTCCTTGTACTTTTGCCTGCAACAACAGCATTGTCATCCGAAGAAGCAATAAACATTGTGAAATTGCAAGTAATAGAAACCAGCGAAAACAAGGACTCTCTAAAAGCGTACCGGTGGCAGGCACCAGTATTATCGGCAAAAGAAGCTTACAGAGAACCATTTGAGTTTGACGAGCCAGTCTGGTTTTTTTGGATTGACGACTACCCAGAACTGCAGTTCGCCCATCCTAACAGGTTTGTTTTCGTTTATAACGATGAGTTCATTAACGTGCTTGGAGCAACATGGTACCCTGAGAATTTATCTGAAGGCAAATTATTTTATGGAGGCAAACGAGGAATTTTTGAGCGCATCATGACATTTCTAAGAGGACTGGCATGAAAAAATTTCTTCTTGCACTCGTAGTACTTCTAATTGTCGAACAAACCGGAGCGTTCTGTCCTGAAAAGTTTGCAATACTTTTTCAAGGTAATGAACAATTCTGGAAGCCACAGGACGAGCTTCTGCGCACGCTGACAATGAATAATTTCAGACAAGAAAACATCATAATATTGAGTTACAAACCTCTCTCTTTGAAACGGCAAGTACTTGCCCCGTCAAATGAAAATCTTGCTTCTGTCGCTGAATCACTCGCTAACACTTCCTGCGCAGATGAAGTACTAATCGATTTAGCCGGTGAAGCTACAGCCATTTGGGACGCAGAAATTGAGTTTTGGAATGGCTCTGACACGCAAACAAAACAGTTTTTTGGCAAACCATACTCTTTTGTTCTTGACAAGAATTATTCAGAATGTTTTGAAGAAAAAAAAGTCAAACACTTGAAAGAATGCGCAGAATTAGCAGTTCACCACCGCGATATTCCTGACGGCTACCGCGTTGTTGGCGAACCAGTAATAACCGACTGGTGCATCATGATGAAAAATACATGCGTTCGCTCACGTGAACTTAAAGAACTGTTAGCAAAAATTCCTGCCCATAAAACATTAATTGCCGCCGCAAGTTATTCTGGCGCACTGAAAGGACTGCAAAACACTGACGTGTATGCCGCTTCTCGCGATTTTGAACCTGCAGTACAAGGTTTCCATAAAGCTTTTGTACAATCTTTGTTCAGAACGAAAATAAACGTGATTGACTCATTTGCCCAAGCAAAAGCATTCACTATAGGTACTTCAGGCACAATGCCTCAAGTAATTTTTTCAAAAAATAACTGCAAATGCCCTCTTACTGGCGAACAAAACACGCTCAGCCATGCACCAAAAATGTCAACTCCGACGCTTCCAAACACCTCAATCACCTCAATTACCTCAATCACTCCCACTGAAACTTCTCAACTAACACCCTCACAAACACAAACTCCACTTTCAACACCAGCCGCCCAAGAACCAAGCTCAAAATTTCACATCAGAATCACACAACCACCAGCACCAATAATAGGACCAGCGCCGCAAAAAATGGCAATTGTTGTAAAAAAACAAGCAGAACCAGCAGTCATGAGAAAACTTCCAGAATCAGACTGTCTGGCACAATGCGCGAAAATAACCGTTGCAGCACCAAAAGAAGCAAAACCATTCTCCTCAGAAATTCTTGAAGCCAAAACACCATCAGAGTGCAAGCAGAAAGCATCATTTGCAACATTCCTTCAAAAAGAGCCATGCACAAACTATTACCTGACAATCAGAGAAATTTCAACACGAGTCGGCAAAGGAACAGAATTCAAGTGCTGCTGCAGAAGAATGGCAAAAGAAGAAAAAACAAACTGCACAAAAAACACATTCTCAGGATGGAACGAACTTGGAATAGGAGTAATAAAAGGAGAGAAAGAAACAGTCATGTATACATCATGATATTAGCATTTTAAATGTTTGCGCAAAACCGAAGTTATATATTTAAGCGCAGTTCTATTCACAAATTCAGTGAGTGACGCGAAGCTGAACTCGTAAATTAGCCCCGTTTGTCTAGTCCGGCCAAGGATGCCACCCTCTCACGGTGGAGACCCGGGTTCAAATCCCGGACGGGGCATTCAGACTGGCAGGTTAAGGCCCACTGGCCATGAATTGGCCAAGAGGGTTTTATACCAGTGATTTCTCGGAGGCTACTATGAGAGAGGATTGGCACCAGTACGAGAAAGCGCTTGAGGCCGCAATAGATCTCATTACGAGAACAAACATTGATGATAATGACAAAAAGCTTATTCTGGATTTTAAGGACAGGCTTATAGTTGAGGGCATTTCAAAACCGCGTATTATCAAGTATCTTCATAGCCTAAAAATGCTGTCTGTATGGTTGGAAAAGGGATTTAGGAATGCAAAGGAAGAGGATATTGTTCATCTGGTGTCTTTTGTTGAGCAACAGCAGTATTCTGAGTGGACTAAGCACTCGAATCATAATGCAATATTTTTCATAATATGACTGTAGAATCCACGTGATGAGAATCGGCGTTGACTTCGATGGCGTTATTGTTGATACGAGCAAGGCTAAGCAGAAGTTTTGCAAGGACGAATTTGGAGTGGATATTCCCTTGAATTTGATTACGGGCGGTGGTGCGAAACAGTTTCTTACTCTTGAACAGTATCGGCGGTTGAAAGATTATGATTTTGGTAAAGGCACGTTGTTCGGCGAATTAATTCCGCAAGTGAGGGAAACTCTTGGAAAACTGATTTATGAAGGCCACAAAATAATTATCGTGACAGGACGCCACGAGACAGGCGCATCGTATGCCAGAAAATTTCTGAGTGCGCACAAGGTACCTTTTCATCATCTTGTTTACATTCAGGAAATGCTTTCTAAAGAAGAATTGGAGGCGATGGGCAGAAAGAAATACGAAAAAGTCAACGTTGTACGAGTGCTTAAACTTGACGTTCTCATCGATGACCAATACCCAAATCTTAATCAAAGTTCTGGAAGCGGCGCTATGCTTTTGCTCCTCGATCAAGTGTGGAACCGCAACGTTAAGATTGACAAGAAAGATATTCTTCGCGTCGAAGGCTGGCCGCAGGTTTATAAACTAGTGCAGATGCAACAAGCAGCATTATGACCAAAATCTATCCTGTTTACGTCATTCCCGACTCTTCTTACGGGAAACGAGCCAAAGAGAGATTTTCGCATCTTTGCGAACGAGTTGAGGGCGATGCTGCAAGCTGTGTGATAAACGCGCACGTTACGATAGCTAAACTGTGGTCACCTGAAGCACACATTTATGATGTCCCAGAATGGGATAAGGACTATCGATTGAAAGTGCGAGAAGGTCTAGATGGTGTAGACGATATAGTTGACAAGATAACAGATCAAATCTGGAAGTTCAAGACTGCACTTCCCGCCATGGGAAAAGAAGGAGACTCGCAACACATCGAAAACGCACAGACATACTGTACGCATGCCAAAGAAGTGATTGAAAGATTCAAAGCACTCCCTTTTTACGAAGAACTTTTCAGGTCTAACTCAAGATTTTGAAGTGAGTCCAGCCAAACCTTTATATACTAAAAAGTAATAGTTCTATTACAAAATGGTAATAATTACTAATAACTTGAAAGTCTTGAAGCTGTTTGTGGAAAACAAAGACAAAACGTTCACGATAAAGAAAGTGGCGGAAGTTTTGAGAATAAACTATAAGATTGCATACGAAGAGGTAATAAAACTGGAAAAGGAAGAGCTGATTAAAATAATAAAGCACGGTAATGCCAAAGTATGCAGTTTTAACTACAAATATCACAGCAAGATTGTTGAAATTGAGGAGGTAAGAAAACAGGAGTAATTTAAGAATAAAGACATAAAATTAAACCATAAAAGGATTAAAGAGGTTAAAAGTCCGTTTTATTGCTTGATCCTTTTTGGCTCTTGCGCCAGCAAAACAAGCCAAAAAGGATCTGATATCGATTTATGTTTAATAACTGATAATGAGAAGATAAGCAAAGAAGTGCAGTCAATAGTTGGCATCACGCCATTAAATATTCAATTGCAGGATTTTAGTTCACAGGAATTTTTAGTTATGCTTAAAAGCAAAGAATTTAATGTTGGCAATGAAATTGTAAAAAACAATATCGTTTTATACGGAATTGAGGCATTTTACGAAATGGTGAATAATGTTAAGCAATGAGCGAATAAAAAAAGCGGAAAATAATGTCAAGTCTTACCTGTCAGAAGGTTTGCTTAAAAAAGAGAATTTTAAAAAAATTGTCTTTGAAACGTACATGAGAAATCACAGGGAGTCATTGCTTGTAGCAAAAAAGCTGTATAATGAAAATCTGTCACGTCTTTGGGTTGTTGTAATCAGTTATTATTCAATGTTCTATCTTGCTAACGCTTTGCTGTACAAAATAGGATATAAGATCGGATCAAAAGTTGCTCATAAGGTTACGTCTGACGCTCTTATTGTTTTTGTCAGGCACAAGCTTAAGGATCAGCTGATTGAGGATTATGAATTAGCAGGTCATGATGCTTTAAGCTTGTCAGACAGTTTATTGCAGAATTATGAGTTTGAAAGAGAGAAACGTTCAGTCTTCCAATACGAATCAACAGAAGAAATAAAGACTGCCAAAGCAAAAACATCATTGGACAGGGCAGAAGAGTTTAGCATTAAAATAGAAAAAATGTTGTAAAACTTATTTCGAAAAGAATAAATAACTGGTGCACATTTCAATCTTGAAAAGAGCAAATCACTGTTTTCCTTACCCTGTAATTCTGGTTGCCCGGACGGGGCATTCAGACTGGCAGTTTAACAGATAGAATACGTGTAAACGTTCTCAAAATTCGTCAGCGAAGCTTACTTTCTTGTTGAGTTTTTGCTCAATTTCTTTACTTTCACCAATACCTAAATACGACAAATGTGCAATACCATGTTATCCACCAGAGTGTGTACAAACCGAGTAGTATGTTTCTCATTTGTTTGAAGCTGGCAATCGCCAGTAAGAATGTGAGAGTAAGAAACATCAGCATGCTAATGTTGAATAATAATGGGCGGTCAAGTATGTTCATTTAGTTCCTCTGTTTGATTTCGGTCAGCTCGCACACGTATGCTGTTATGCGTATTGTTACGCTAAGGCAAATTGCTCCAAGGAAAAGAATGCCGAGCAGTCCTTGTGTGTTTCGTAATAAACCGAACCACAATAGCATAGGCATGCCTGCGTCATGTATTAGCCGCAGGAAGTGAGACAGAATTTTACGCGAGTGTTTAGTTTGTTTCATTTTAAAGGAAGCACGTGGAGTATTCCAATCATTGCAAGTGCGCGTCCAAGATAATGGTGCCCTAAAAGCGTGCTTGTTCCTGCAGCTATGAACAAGATTCCGGTTGTTGATTGGAAAATGATAAAAGTATAGGTGTTCATTTTCATTCAAGTCCTAAATCTTGTTTTAGGTAGTGGTATGCTTTATTTTCGAGGTCGTTTTTTAAGAACTCCTTTTGAATGGCGTGTGCAAGACTGCTTATTGGTTTTTTGATGTTTTCTTTTGCCAAGCGGATGATTTTTCTTAACTCTTGTGGATTGATAGATTTTTTGTTTGCGGTTTTGTATTTTCGTAGTTCAAAACCGTGCTCTTTGATATGTCTCACGATGCTTTCAGGAAGCGTATTGTATAAGTACAGTGCTCCTAAGAAATTAATCTTCTCAGGAATATCAAAAAGACTGTCTTTCTTCTGCACCATGTTCATTAATAAGATTGTTTTTATAATAATCTTCCCGACAATTTTGTCGGGTTATATCAAATCACTTTAATAATCTGAACACAAGTTAACTTCTGAAAGTGATTTGATTATTAGGAAATAATTTTACACACATTTCAATTTATCCGAAAATTAAAGTTATTTCCTATAGGTCATGTGCAGCACATTTTTTCCATAGTCAGTAAGTTCATATTTGGCGCCTTTTTTTCCTTTACCAACAGGGTGAACGTACAATTTCATTTTGAGCTTGCCAACCTGTCGTTGAACTTCTTTTTCATGAAGACCGGTCACCTTCATAATTTCCCACGTGGTCATGCCGTCAGGGTTATTGCCTAATGTCATTAAAATTTCTACTTGATGCTCCTTAAGTATTGGCGGTGCAACAAGCAAAACGATAAGGACGACGATATAGAAAACAATTGCCACCCATGATGTGAAGTATGTCATGAGAGGTAATTTTTCCAATGCGGCTGGCGGACCAATAAAACTCTGCTGAATTGGTCCGGTAATAAAGTAAAGACCAAGCAAAATAAAAAGAAAGTAGCCTGCCAATAACTTCCAATCAATGCGATATTTTTCAGATGTAGTTCTAACTTGCTTTGCCATTTCGTTTCATTTAAATATCACTTGATTTTATACCTTTCGATGATTACTCTGTCTAAGTCAAGATTTAAAATCGGACTCGCTTGCCCAAAGCTTCTGTGGTGCATGTTTAATTCTCCAGATAAAGTTCCACCTGTTGATGAGGCAACACAAGCCATTTTCGATCAGGGGCACGAAGTTGGTGATTTAGCCAAGAAACATTATCCTGGCGGTGTTGAAGTTGATTGGAACAAGGGTTTTAATTATACTTTGGAACGCACAAAAGAGCTTGTTAAACAGCGTAAAACTATTTTTGAGGCAAGTTTCAAGCACAAGCAAGCTTATTGTCGTGTTGATGTTCTTGTTTCGGATGGCGAGGAGTGGGAGCTTGTTGAAGTAAAGAGTTCATCTAAAGTTAAAGATGAACATTATTGGGATGTTGCATTTCAGTTGTACTGTTTAGAAGGAGCAGGAATTCATGTGCGGCGCTGCCACGTGATGCACATTAACAACGAATACGTCAGACAAGGCGCGATAGACGCACAACAATTGTTTGTCATGCAGGAGGTAACTAAGCAAGTAACTGAACTCTTGCCACGCATTGAAGAAAAAATTGAAGAGATGGTGAGAATAATCAAGAATCCTAAAATGCCTTTGCCTGCACTGGGCACAGAATGCGTTAATCCTGAAAAATGTCCAGTCTGCATGAAAGACTTGCCTGAGCACAACGTCACAGAGTTATACTGGATAGGCAAGAAAGCATACCCACTGATAAATCAAGGCATTACGCGCATCGCCGACCTCCCAAAAGACTTCAAGCTCAACCCAAAACAAAAAATCCAAAAAAACTGCATACTTTCAGAAAAACCATACATTGATTCTCCTGCCATCAAAGAATTTCTCAAACAAATCAAATACCCAATCTACCTTCTTGATTTTGAAACAATACAACCAGCAATTCCACTCTTTGACAAAACACGACCATTCCAGCACGTACCATTCCAACTGTCACTACACATTATCGAGAAGCCTCGTGCAAAACCGGAACACATTGAATTTCTCGCAGAAAATGCAGATGATCCACGCACAAGCATAATGAACACCCTTAAAACCATAGGGCGGATAGGAACCGTTCTTGCATACAACATGAGCTTTGAAAAAGGAGTCATCGAAGATATCCAAGAATTATTCCCAAAAGAAAAATGGTTACACTCACTGATTGACAGAATGGATGATCTGCTGACACCTTTCAAAAACTTCTGGTACTACAACCCAAAACAACACGGCAGCTGCTCGATAAAATCCGTTTTGCCTGCATTGACAGGCAAAACATACAAACACCTCGAAATCAGCAAAGGAGACGAAGCAGCACGAAAATTCCTTGCAATGACGTATAAGAGTGAAAAGATGGACAAAGGCAAATTGAGAAAAGCGCTGCTTGAATATTGCAAGCAGGATACGGAAGGGATGATGGAGATTCTAATAGTGTTAGAAGATGCAATTTCTTTGTATAGGAGCGGAACTTAATTTTCGTATGTTTTATATTCCGCTCCTATATCCACAAGACAGACTTCCCCGAAGTAGTGTAGTTTGTGGCGCTTGATGTCTTTTAAGAAAGCGCTGTTCATTCTTTTTCTTGTGGGACAGTCACGCCTGAGCTTTCGCTCAGGTCATTTTTCCAC
>JACQIC010000012.1 GCA_016198725.1 Candidatus Aenigmatarchaeota archaeon
ATAAAAATAAAAACAAAAGATGAGTTTGAGCTTGTCGCGAAAACATTTAACAAAATGCGCAAAGCGCTTTTAGAAGAAAAAACAAAATCATGGCAGCGGCTGAAAAAAGTTGAGCGATTAACCCTTGCGCTCACACACATGCTGAACAGGCTGAAGAAAAGCTATGAAAAAATAAAAGACCTTGACCGGCTGAAAGATGAGTTTCTCCAGTCAACATCGCACGAGCTAAAAACACCGCTGACATCTCTTTCAGGGTTCACAGAACTCATGATGGCCGGAAAGCTCGGAAAACTCACAAAAAAACAGTCAGAGGCGACAAAAGTCATCAAATTTGACGTTGAACGTTTAACCAACTCAATAACAAAAATCCTTGACGTAGCGCGCATTGAAGCAGGAAAAAAACTTGATTATTCAACACTTGACTTAAACAGTCTTGTGAAAGAAATCGTTTCACCGCTCAAACTTGCCGCACAGCACAAAAAACTTGATTTCACCACAACACTCAAACACCTGCCGAAAATCAGCGCAGACAAGAAATGGCTCGTGCAGGTAATACAAAACCTTGTTCACAACGCAGTCAAATACACTCAAAAAGGCAAAATAATTGTTGCAACTGAAAAAGACGGCAACAACGTAAAACTAACAGTCACAGACACAGGACCTGGCATAAAAAGTGAATACATCCAGTTCTTGTTTACCAAGTTCTTTCAAGTAACGCACACACAATCAGGAAGCGGACTCGGACTTTACATCTGCAAAAAAGTCATAGACCAGCACGGAGGAAAAATGATAGTCAACTCAGAATACGGAAAAGGCTCAACATTCGGGTTCACAATACCAATCAAAGCCCGCAAGACCACTCTCTAACATTCTGCTTGAAGCAGTCTTCTAAAGCATCAATAACACCTTCAATGAAACCATTAGACTGATAATATGGCTGATTAACCCACTTAGTGCGCGCCAAGAACTCATGCACGTAATCTTGAGGCATTTTAGAACACGCATTTGAAGACCACAGTACCTCTTTCAAAAATCCACAATCTGACTTAAGAAGACTAAGTAATTTAGGTGGCGCATCAGTATAATTCTCTGCATCCACAAACATACCATTAAGTAATCTGTTCTCGCTAACGCTTCCTGCAATACCAAGACACTTCCCACTCTTTGCCAGCCCCAACTGCACTTCAGCAACGTGCGCGTCTATTTCTGCAAGCTTTTGTGCATGAACATAAGACTTAAACAATTCACGCGAGCTTATGCAGTAGTTGTCTTTATTGAGCACATCATCCATTCTTACATTTGTTGGAAAAGCACGCACAAGCTGGCTTAATTTTATGTGCTTACGTTCGCGCTCAAGACAGCTTATGCGTCTGCTTATCGAGTCTGGCACGTCATTAACCGCAATATGTTCAACAAAAGGTATGCCATACTGCTGCAGTGTGCGGTCACGAAATTCATCATACGCATCCCTTCGTTTGACTGCGCCAAAATACCGCCCAAAACGGTCACTGTTCTCCCCCCAACCAGAATTATCATACCATTTCGTAAGGTTAAAAACCATTGCGTCATCAGCATCAGCACCAACACCCTTAAAGTTCAACAAACCATAAGAAATTCCATTAACGACTATTGGAGCATCAAGAAGCACGTCAAGTGTTCTCCCACGACGAAAACCGCGCAGGTTCAGCTTTCTGTGCTTAATGCCTCTTGGAACATAACGCTGGTGAACCAAAACGCTTTTCTGTAGTTCATCGCCGCTAATTGGAATCTGAGCTACAGGAATAAGCTCTTTTTCAACCAGAACAGGTCTACCATAATGCTCTACAAGCGCCTCTTCACGAGAAGAGTTCAGTAGGTTTAGGTGCACGATTTTTGCCATGTTGGTTCATCACCTCAATAAAATAATAAATAACTAAAAACCGGCAATTCCGGCAAAAGCACTGCTTTTTGGCCTTGAAGCAAACGCCAGGTTCACCTCAGTCCCTGCAGGGTTCTGCCTGACAGACTGTCTGACAACAGGTGCGGAAGCATCCACCCTCGAGGTACGTTTCTGCCTTTCTGAACTGATTTTAGCAGTAATTGATCTAAGCGCCTGTTCACGCTCCTGAGCAAGCTTTAATGCATCATTGACTTTGCCAAGCGCACTCTGGTGAAATTGAAGCTCGTCAGCAAGCTCGTCCATAAGACTGACTTGGCTGTTGTACTCCTGAACAACCTGGTCATACTTCACCTGGAAAAACACCGCAGATGTGACCATCATAGTGGTTGTCATAAGAATCAAAAACAACAGTCCGAGATTGACATTGTGGTTAATGAAGCTCATGTTACACCCCCTTTCATCACTATGTAGTAATACTACTATATAAATGTTTCGGTTTCAGTATTTCCGAGTTCGCAAGCTCACACGGAAATACTGTAGGTGTTTGTTAAAACAAGAAAGGGTTTAAAGCCGCCCTTGATATCGTAGATTATTAATTACTTAAGTCTTACGAATGAAGGGGTCCACTCGAGGAGAACGTAATCTGCAGTGCAGCGATCCTCAACACGCTTACAGTGTGGAATATTGAGATCTGAAAACAACCAGTCCATATAAGCCCGCCCAAAACGCTCGCCATTCTCATCATTCATACAACCAATACCCATTGCTCCAAAACTTACTATATCACAAAGATCAAGATGATGCGTTTCTTCTTTAGAGGGATTATCGTCGGGTGAAGCGGTCACTCCTACACTAACCTGTACTTCAGGGCTTTTGCGCAAATGAATGTATGCTTTACGGGCTTTCAACAGAGAAAGTGGGATGTGTCGTCCTGCGATGCCGTTATTTAGCAGAAAACCCGATGCGCGCGTTATCTGGTATATGAGGCATCCTTTCTGATCGTTACATTCTTCAACTGGGAAATCATACCAGAACTCTGAATGCCAGCAGGAGTGCATCTGTGAAGGATCGAGTCCTTGTTGAGTAACTAATCGCTCATAAAGTTTCTCAATCTGAGGATTTGCCTGCTTAGGCACTTGATTAATGATTTGATTAATGCCGCGCTTATAGTAGTACATACCCATTTTACACCTATTGTTTCACTACTATGTGGTAATACTACTATATAAATGTTTCGGTTTCAGGTAATTGGTTAGTGTTCTGAAGTTCTTGACTTGTATTCTCTAGCACCAAAATCTATTTATTCTTGGTATATACTTAGGATATACTAAGATGAAACGTATTAAACAGGAAGTTTCCAAC
>JACQIC010000003.1 GCA_016198725.1 Candidatus Aenigmatarchaeota archaeon
CAGTTCGAATCTGGGCGGGGCTAGTTTCATTTTTGCATTGATGAATACCTCAAAGATTCGAAATGGGTTTTCAAAAATTGCGAAACTTAAATTATACAATTGCAATTTTTGATTTATCCAGTTCGAATCTGGGCGGGGCTATGTTAGTTTGTAGTATCAAAATGCTTATATAATAATGTGAATAACTGGCGAGCATGGGCGATTATGAAATAACTGGCAATCAAATGCATGATCGTGACAGTGCTTTGGATTATGTCATGCGTGTTTTTGAGAAAAGGAAAAAAACAGAAGCAAAATATGGCAGAAGTGCAGAAATAACAGATTTGGTAATTGAGGAAAACATAACACTAACAGACAAAGGGGTGAAAAATTGTTTTACTGCCAACCTGCAATATGATTTATATGAAAATGGCAGCAGCATTAGCAGCACTGACCATTGTTATGTACAAGGCAAGCATTCAAAAACAAAAGAAAAAGCCATTAAGTCCCTTGATGCTGAAATTTTTGAAAAAAACAAAAGTGGAAAAATAACTTTGCAACGCACCAATTCATACAACATAATTGAAGATGTTAGAAACAAAACCTTTACTGCATACTGTCATTGCAAACAACTTTTTGCAAATGATGTGGAGCGAAAAAAATTTGAATCTCACAGACTTGATCGCCAGCTTGATGAAAATTCACGCTTGGTAGATAGCTGGCCTGAGTGGAAAAGAGGCACAAGGATATCCTGATTAATAATCAACATACGAAGTCTTTATCTGAAACAAAGTATTTGTAAAACAAAGGGTTAATAGAAACAATTATATATTTTAGAATTTCTTTGATATTCAGAGGTGTTTGCGTGAAGCTTGAGCAGAAAGCCATCATTGGCATAATAGGAATTGTTGTTATTTCAATACTATTGTTGTATAATAATTCAACAGCAACTGGACAGTTCAGCCTTGATGTCTTGAATAAGCAGGTCAAACAAACCCAGAGAGCAATGGACGCTGTACAAGAACAAGTAATGCAACAATACCCTGTCTGTTGTGGTGAAAACAAAGCGCTGATAGACCGGCTGTCGCGTGACGTGAACGCAATGAGAACTGAACAGCGAACACAAACGGCAGTGAGCGGCGGTAGTGGTGGAAATTCAAACTGCTGCAACGAAAACCGAGCAGAAATAATACGTTTGACGCGAGAAGTCGATTCTTTAAAGGGCGAAGTAACATCATTGCAACGACACGTACAAGACCTTGAAATTGCAGAGTCACGCGTTGTCCAGTCATCCAACGAACCCGCATGTTCTAATGTAGGCGCCATAGCCAACCAAATGAACTGCCAACAAGCATGTGACGTAAGCAACAGACGCTGTACAAGAGCTGAAATGATACGAATCCGTTTGAGCGACAGCCAGAGAATGCCCCCCTCGCCAGACTCATGCACTGCCGCACTACACCAAAATGACAACACGTACTCTTATAGTTTTTCATGCAGATGCTGCCCGTGACTTACAAAATCACAAACACTTCATCGCCTCTGACCTCAACTTTGTAAGTAGGCACGCATATTAAAGAACTCATCTGACACTTTCCTGTTCTGATATCAAACTTCCAGTCGTGCAAAGGACAGCTTACGACATCATCAGTCAAATATCCTTCACCTAATGGACCACCTCTATGAGGACATGTGTTGCCAATACCATAAAACTCTCCTTTTGAGTTGAAAACAGCCACTTCCTTATCTCCTACCTTAACCACTTTTGAACTGCCTTCACAAATTTCATCAGTTGTTCCTACTCTAACTTCCATAAAAAACCGGAAAAGGATAGAATATTTATATTTAACTGATTTGAAAAACACAAATGCACATAATTATTGACTCAATAGTTTACTGCAAAGACAAAACAATCCTGTACGTTATCAACAACAACATACTAAAAATTTATTCTACACAAGGAAAAGCCACAATACAACAATTTCTACACGCAGAAGGAAACTGGGCAAGAGGAAACATAGAAACAAGAGCAAACTATGAACTCTACAAACAACTCCAAGGACCACTTGAAAAAAAAGACTTTGACAAAGTACAAAACCAAAAATACACGTACAAAAACTACTGCACCTCAATCGGCACACTCTGTTATGCACTATCACAATACTCAAGACTTCCACACGACAACGAAATAAAAACAACAGCAAAACTCCTCACAGCACTCGATGAAAGACTTGCCAACGCAACACCACAATGGATACTGCAAGAAACCTACCGCCTACAAGGAAGAGACCCATCAATATTACACAGAGCAAGAAGCTGATTTATGCATGCACTGAATGAATAACAGCATCCTCAAAATAAAAAACATCATTACATGCACGTTCTTTGTGCCAAACAGGCGCCAAAATTAATTTATGCTTTTCAAACCTAACAATATAACCAGTAGCCTTAGGCCCCGCAAGAGAAGTCACATCATTACCTGCAACATAACCCCTTTGCCTAATACCACCAGGACTAATGCCACTATCGTATTCAACACCCTCAAAAAGAACAAGCTCAATCCTACTTCCAACACCAAAACACTTCTGGATATCATCCAGCATCATAACACAAACAAAACACAAGAAGAATATAAACATTGCGCACTGAAAAGCCCCCGCCGGGATTTGCACCCGGGACCTCCACCTCGTTGTTTGCCGCTTTTTGACAATACCAAGGTGGCTCAATAGCTGCTATGATACGGAGGCAAATTCCGAATTCGCACTTTCAGCGCTCATTCAGGAATTTGTGTAAAAAAATTGAGCGGAAATATAAATGTATCATAAAATTGATATGCGAAACTATTAAATTGTGAATGGTTTTTTACTTATTCTATATGAAGAAGGTCATGGTTTTTGGCACTTTTGACGTGCTGCACAAGGGTCACTTGTTTCTTTTTCTGGAAGCAAAAAAACATGGCGATTTTCTTATTGTAATCGTTGCTCGTGATAAAACAACTCACAAGGTTAAAGGTCACAAAACAACATTTTCTGAAAAAAAACGCCTAAAGGCAGTTCAGTCTGTTCCTGAAGTTAATTTTGCCACACTCGGACATACTGATGATGTCTACAGAGTGCTTGAGGACTATGCTCCGAATGTTATTTGCTTGGGTTATGACCAGCAAGCATTCACAGACAAACTTGAAAAAGAATTAAAGAAAAGAAAAATATTGGCAGAAATTGTGCGTTTGCCTCCTTACGAGCCAGAAAAATTCAAAAGCACGCTTATCAAGAAAAAAACAAAAAAATTAATGCCTGTAATGA
>JACQIC010000038.1 GCA_016198725.1 Candidatus Aenigmatarchaeota archaeon
AAAAAATCCATGGATTTTTTGTGTCCCAGAAATCTAAAAGATTTCTGTGATGCTCAAAATCCACTATTCATGACATTGATGTTTCACCAGTGGTTTTTGACATGTCACGATTATCCAATAACTTTAAATTTAATCTCTATTTTCTCAGCATGATGAACATAAAATTCGGCGCGCCAATAGACTCGATGTGCCCTGATTATTCTGAAGTAGATTTGAATGCAAAAGTCATTGATGCAGAATCAGTCAGAGGACTGGAACAAATAATTACAGATGCTGGCGGAGTTATTGCTTGTGAGATAAAAGAGGATGGCTACAGGTGCCAGCCTCACGTGAACAGAAAAAAAGTACAATTGTTCACTCGACAACTTACTGAATTTGAAACCAAATGCTTGCCAGAAATTGTTGATGCACTGCATGCACTTAAACTGCAAAATACCATTTTGGATGCAGAAATTATTGGAAAATGTGGCAGATATAATGGTTTCAAGTCTATCCAAAAGCGTGCGCGTTATACAGGAGTTTCAGAACAATGTATTGGAAAGTATTTCAAAGAAGGAAAAGTAAATGAATTTCCGCTTGAGCTGATAGTATTTGACGTCATGATGCATAAGGGAAAATCCTGCATTGAACTTCCTTACACTGCAAGACGTGAAATTGTGGAACAGATTGCACGGCATCAAAGAATCAGTCCGACTCTTGCGTTCTTATTTTCAAAACCAACAGAAGTAATTGATTTGTACAGGAACAAGGTTCTCAATGGAATGTGTGAAGGGCTTGTTCTCAAGCAGCCAAACCTTCCTTATATGCCGGGAGACAAGAAACACTGGATAAAACTGAAAAAGTTTGAGCCAGTTGACCTTGTTGTTGTCGGATTGATGAGAAGCACACGTTCGGACGTGAAAGCAAAATATGGGCAAGCAATGGTTGCAACATACAGGGAAGATGCTGACTTGTACCAGACAGTTGGTGTTGTGAACTTGTTAAGGCAAAATGATTTGACAGGAAGACTTTTTGCAGAAGATGTGCAAGATGGAATTTCAGAAATGCTCGACATCAAGCCAATCAACGTAGAGTATGGCAAAAATCTGCCTGACGTGTACGTTGCCCCTGAAAAGTCAGTGGTGCTTGAAATCGGCGCAATGAATTTTGATCACGGAAACAAAGATTTTGCATGCAGACTTAATGGTGAGAAATCATATTCTCTTCGAAGTGCGCATGTAAGAATAATTCGTGATGACAAGGCACCTAATCAGGCGACAACAACAGAGAAAATCGCGCAGTTACACAAGATGCAGAAATAAACTCTCGAAAAATCTCGAGTTCGTTCGCTTACGCTCACTCACACGAGATTTTTCAAATGCCACGGGTAAACAATGCTACGAAGGAGTTGACTTCGTAAATTAAGGTTATTTTCTATAAATTAAATTTTCGCGTATGAGTGAGCGCTAGCGAGCGAATACAGAAAATTGGCAGAACTCACACTTTTCATTTTTCTTGGGTTTTGCGCCTTCTAATATAGTGACAGCATCAGCAAACGTTTTTTGTGCATTTCCCGCATCAACATTCATTTTAACTAATTCCGTATTGAATTTGAATAAAACATTTTCCGTCTTCATTAATCTTACAGGATAATAAAACAGCAAAAATGCATAATCGGCTGCCGGGTGATTGTTTTTTTGCAGCAGAAAATCATAAACATCAAGCTGCAACTGGTAATAAGTTGGCTTCTCTTTTAAAGGAAATCCTCTGGTTTTGTAGTCCATTACTATTAAATTGTCATCTTTTATTAGCACATCATCAAGTGCGCCATGAAGAATGTTGCCTTTAGCATCTTTCCAAAAAAGTCCTTTCCATTGGTTGCGCCACTCTGAAAGCAATTTTTTATTGTCAAACAATACAGTGCCTTCCAAATCATGTAAGTTGCGCAGTTCTGGCGGTAATTGATTTGTACCACGGTATTCATCAAAATGTTTTTTAATTACCAAATCCATACCCGAAGGCAGTGAAGGAAAATGACCTTTTGGGCGGGCTTTTTTCTCTTTGACATTCTGATAAAAACATCTATGACATTCATTATACTGGTTAAGCGAGTGCGGCGAGAGTTTGTATTGCATGATTACCGGAGAACGTGTTTGCATTTAAACTTTTAGGCAGGTTTATATTCTATTGCACTATGACATTTACATGAAAAAGCTTTCAATTCCGGTTAATAACAATTTGGAGCTTGAAGTTGTGTATGATAAATGTCCGTTTGATAAGGGCGTTGTTAATTTTCAAATGAATAAATTATCTGTTCCATCTTCTGAAATGATTGCATATGCCCGTGTCTGCGGAGGAATGAACAGTTTGCTTGCCAAACATCCTTTCTGGACTGCAGAGTGCCAGGTTTACATCCCTGCTGAAGGAATATTTCTTGTTTCTAAAACAAAAAATCCCATGCTGAATAACCCGAGAGGAATGTATCTCGCCAGAACGCACAATGATGATTTTGCTATTGAAAATTCTGTTGTTGAAGAGATTATTAACTCAGCAGCTACAAACGCTGTTGATGCAAGGGAAACTGGGGTGCTGAAACTTTCTGAAGAAATATGCAATTCTGATGTGTATTTCAAATATATTTATGATATAACCAAAGATGATGTTGGCAGTTTCTTATTTGGCAGATGTGGGGGGAAGTTCCAGTGTTTTCTTCGAAAAAACAAAATTGAAAAATTAGCGTATTCTTTTCTGCCGTTTGACTGCTCAAGAACAAAAAAGCCAGTTGCTTTTCCCGTAGTTCTTGACAGCAGCAATTTCAATTTTACAATACAAACATCATGCAAATTATCATCTGAAATTATTTACATCTGTTCAATATCAGAACATTCTGTTCAAAAACCAAAAAGCATTGCAGAAAAAGTTCTTGACTGGTTCAGATAAATTATGCAACGTTTATTATTCCATCTTTTCTTAGCGCGTAAAATCTTTTTGTCAGAGTGTTATAGAACCGTTTTGCAGGAACTCGATGAAAACCCGCTTTGAAATCACGCTCTATTCGCCGTTCTGTCGGAGTTCCGTATCCGTGGTCAAACCTTTCGATGAACTGCAAATGAGCTTCTGCAACAGGCATTTTTTTGCCGGCATTAACAATTTTCATAAAATATCTCTGTGACGAGTCTGGTTGCGCGTGAGGGTTTTCAACATCAGTATGCGCTGCATAAATGAAATTGACGACTTCCTCATCTGAAATGTTGAGCGAAACTGCATTTTTCACTTCTGCAGGCATTTGTTTATTCGCAGAAGCGTATTTTTCTTCAACATAGTTTTCAAGTTCTTTGAACTTTTTTTTCACATGCGCTCCCAACAATTCATCCTGTCCTCCTTTCCAAATGAGCGGTGTGCATTTGTCCCACGTGTCCACAGCGTCGCATAACAATACTCCCTGCGCGCGGTCTTTGTCAAATCCGTCTGGAATTTTGTGCATTAATGCAGCCATTATCATTGCGGAATCATCACATATGCCAAGTCCAATAGCGTGGCGGACATAAGCCATAACAATATTTTCTGAAGACTCTACTTTATCTCCTATTATTATGACTCCGTTGGTTTCAAGAATTTCTCTCTGGTTTTCATCATGCGGCTGAGAGCTCAAATGTTTCAATGACAAGCCCAAATTCAGCAAAGTTGTCATGTTTGTTGCGTAACATTCCCCTCCACCCAGTTCGATTCCGTATTTTTCTCCTACTTTCTTGCGCCATTCATAATTATCCATACAACTTGAAAGGTATACGCCCCTGCACACGTTCAAAGAATTTTTTGGCTCAATTCTTGAAAACAAATTCATGCCAGTCAACGGTTCGCTATAATCGTTAACTAGTTTAACGCAGATATCCTTCGGCTGTTCTGCAGGCAGGGAATAAGCCTGTTTTGCCTCTTCAAATACTTTGTCAATCCAGTGCTCAATGTCGTCAATTATCTTCTGCCGCTTTTTTTGTATTTTTGCCACATTGAAGTTCAAAGCACGGATAACAGAGTCTATTGTGCAGTTAGGATATGTTAATGTTCTATTATCAGAAAATTGCCCAATACCTATTCTTCCATCAAAAACACCCATGCCAGTCTGTGCCTGTCCCTGAATGCTTTGCATGGCGAGCAATTCCTTAACATCGTCTGAGCAGTCAAGCTCTTCACGTTCAATAAACCGTTCAAAAGCCCTGTTTACGCGCGCAGTAAAATCTGCAAGAGCAACCTTGTCGCTCTGGTGTTCATAAACATGTTCAACAGGTATTTTTTCCCCCACGCTGTGTGATATTCATGCTCCTTTTAAAAATGTTTCTTCCACCACGTTGCCAGCCTGTGCCAGCATATTTGTTCTGGTTCAGAGTTCACAGGCGTGTGTGAAGATACTGTGGCAGAATCAAATAATTCAGTATACTTTTCGTCCACCCATTCGTATTTTTTTGCAAAAGGCGCAATTTCGAGTGTTTCAAGAATTCTGCTGTCTTTGCTCGTGATAAGAAGCCGTGAGTCTTTTTCATGAAGATAATGCGCGTTATTTGGTGAAGAAGTGTTCTTGTGTTTAATGCAGTGCTCATCTTCCACCAATAACGTGTCTGAAGCTAAATCAACACGTTTTGTGCCGTTAAACTTGTAATCGTCCGCCCGTATGAAAATACCTTCGTTATCCCAAAAGATAGTTGTGGCATCACGAAGACATTTCTTGAACAAAAGAACTGCGTTTCCTTGGCGGGTTAAATCCTTGATATTAATGTAGTAAGAGTCGCTGTCTTTTTCCAATACTGCAATACTGCGCTTGTCAGGTGAACTGCAAAAGTCTACAATTGTTTGGGTCGAGTAATAAACCTCAACTGTCTTGCATTTTCCTCCTTTAAGTTCAACTGCATGTATTGTGCTTGCAGTGGAGTAAAAAATTGTTCCATCGCCGTAATTGTCTTTGTTCAGTTCTTCTAGTGCAAGCTGCATCCCTGCGGCGCTCTGAAAACGGTTTTCGGGTTTTGACTTCAGCGCTTTTGCAAAGAACGGCGTGAAATCTTTTGAAATTTTCTGGTTAAAATGCTTCGGGTCAACATCACTTCCCATGCAGATTTCGTTTGTAAGCAGTTCAAATAACAGCACACCGAGCGAGTACAAATCACTTCTTTTGTCCGGCAGTTTTCCCTGCCGCTGTTCAGGCGAGGCGTACAAATCAGTGAATCCTTCTATTCTGGTTGTGCTTGCAGTGTAAAAAAGTGCAGTGTTTTTAATTCCTGTTTCAGGCTTTATTATGTCTGAAATGTTAAAATCAGTAACGTAAACGCGTTCTTTTTTCACCATGATGTTTTGCGGTTTTAAGTCCTTGTGGGTGACTCCTTTTTCGTGCATGTACTGCAAAGCAGAAAGCAGTTGCTGCCCTATGCAGATTACGCTGTCTTCTGAAGTGTAAGAATTATTTTTTCTGTTTTCAGAAATGATATCTGCAAGCGTTTTCCCTTCTATTAGTTCTTCAGCAACATAAGGAATTTCACCAGTCATTTGTGCATCAATAATGTCAGGAATGTTGGGGTGTTTTAGCAAAAGCAGTGTGTTTTTGTGCTGTTCAAGCGCTTGCTGAAACTTTAAAGATTTGAGAATTTTCACTGCAACAGACCTGCTTTCATCCAGTTCTTTGTTGTGTCCTTTGAGCACGTAAAACAAACCACCTTCACCCAAGTATTTTGTTAACGTGTACTTGTCAACTTCTGCAGTGCCACCGGTTTTGACTTTCTCAACTAACACTGCAAAAGAAGTGTCATTAAGCTGGGCATCATTGGCTTCTTCAGTCTCAATTGGCGTGTCTGCCCGTGCATCTGCTGCATTTTCAGCCGGCTTATCATGCCTTTTAAGTTCTGAATGTCCAATGAACTCTCTGAAAGAAGGGCGCGCTGTCTGCGCAATTTCAGGCAAAACACTTTCTGAATCATCCTTTTGTCTTTCAGGCACAAGTTCTGACATTTTCAGCACGCACTCCCTGCAGTTAAAAAAACGCAGCAGCCACTTCCCAGACGATTAGCAGGAATATGCCAAGTTCAAGTATCATCAAGTAATACCAGTTGACCTGCTCGTAAAGCATTTCGTATACATCTTCAAATGTATCAAGCTTTCTGTACACTTCCTGCATTTTTTCTCCTGTGTGAAACTTTTCAGTGGCAAGTGCATAGAGTTTTGCAGTGTACCAGTCGCCGTAGCGGTTGATGTTTTTCTTTATGTGGTCAAACTTGAAAAGCGCATCTGTGCGCATGGTTATCACGTAATTTAGCGCTTCCCTCAACCGCATGTATCCTATTTTCTTTTTTCTCAGCAAAAATGAAAGTTTCAGCAGGCTTTCCTCAAGTTCATTATTTATCAGTCTTGAATTAAGAAGCTCGATATTTGACGCAACAAGAATTTCAGTTATTTCAGGAAACTCATCCTTGTCAGAGAAAACAATTGCGCTATCCCACCCAATTACTGCAAGGTCGTCAGAAGAATACTTCAAGGAAGACTGTTCAAATGCAGTATCAACAACTTTTTTGTCCATTTCCTCTATTTCTGAACGCATCAATCCAATCAGTCTTGCTTTTTGTTTTTTAACAATGCTGCCAAGATTTTTGTAGTCCCATATGCAGTAAACGCTGTACTCCTCATAAATGTCAGATGCGTTTTCAGTTTTTTTGGCGTATTCAAGGCAGTTGTCAGCTAGCGCTTTCTTTAAATCAAGGATTCTGCTGTCAAAAGGATTGCTTGCTTCAACACTTGCTTCAACAACAACGTCATCAGGCTCATAAAACTTAACTGTGAATTCTGCTTTTTTTCCGGCAACTGTTTTTTGAAAGCTTTCAAGAACTTTGTATTTTGGAAGAATTTCAACATACCCTGGTGCTGAGCGCGTGCATTTAGTCTCGACTTCCCTGCCAGCAGTTTCTACATGCTTTCCAACATCGACCACCACAAAAGAAACAAGTTTGCATTTCATATCATAACATTGTATTTAGGAGTATAAATAATTTCCTAAATACAAAACTGTTGATTTTGCAGTATAGAGAGCTTTGAATAACCTTTTTTGTTTTAGTGCGCTTGGTATCTTATTACAAAATCAATGATTCGCCTCGCATGCATTTGCACTTTTGCGTCATGAGCAGGCAGTGCAGATAATAATTCATTCAGGTAGTTAGTGGAAATGTGATACGCGCTGGCGAATAACTCGTGCGCGTTGTCCCACGGGTGTCCAACATCAGGCCTTTCCTCATAAGCGCCATCGCAGAATAGTCTGTTAAATAATGGCGCGCACACCATCAAATTTGATGACTTGATGTCTTCGTATATCCTGCTGAAAGCCATTCTGTCGCATTCAGGCAGGGTGTCAAATACATGGTGTCCGAACTCGTGAGTGTACACGTCGCGCAAACGTCTTCTTGAGTCATTATACTGATTGAAATTGCCATGTCCTATAAAAATAAAATCACGCGCAATGTGGCATCCATCCCGTGTGCCTCCATGTTCGACTACAACAGAACTATTTGGCGGAACAGAAAATTGCACAACTGTCAAATAAGGAATATTTATTCGTCTGACATACTGGTCTCTGTTTCTTATGTTGACGTTCAGGCAGTGCATTACGCTTGCGAGATGCTCGTAAAGTGATGAGTCCTGCGAATACTGCTCGTATGCGCGTCCACAGGTTCTGAATTCTATGCCACTTACTGAAAAGTGTCGCGCGCCGATTCCCACTGACATTGAATGCACAGAGGTGTTTCCTGCAAGGTCTGTTGCGCTGATTTCGACAAAGTGGTTTCCTTCACCATTCAGGTGGAGCGGGAAATTGAAAGTGCGCGTTCTTGCCGAGCACGAGCCTTGAACAAAATTATTGTCGCGCACAACAAATACTACACCAGGTTCACTTTCTATTTCAACTAAAGGAGATGCATTTTGAAGAAAACTGTTGCCTTGCAGGTCAGATTCATTTTGAATGCGGAATTCAGGCGGTGTTTCATCGCACGGCTGGCGCAATTCAGTATTCAGCATTAGCATCCCTTCAAGTGCAGTTCCGCTGACCAATCGTCTTGGCTTGAATAACTCCCAATGCTCGGCATGCGCATTATCAATACAGTCTGCACAGTGCATGCCTTCACCCAATGGCCTGTCAATGGAATAATTTGCGGTGTTAAGCATTACATTACGCCCATCAATCCACCCTATTCCCGTGCCTGAACTGTTGTGAAGAGTCAGCATTTCATTTGCGCGGGAAACAAAATACTCGTCGCCAGAATTCATGCGGATAATGTACGGGTATGTTTCGTGGGTTTGCACCTGTGCAGGCGGTTCATCAGGCACAGCATATGCTTTTGTTGAAATCCCTGCGGCAACCACAATTGCCGTAAGTCCAAGTTTTAAGTTTGCAAAGAGTTTGTGCATTTCACCAAGCGCAACAGTATTTCACATATAAAATGTGCAGTTGATTAATGTGTATTTTACAGATTCAGCTTGTGCGTTTCAGGAACAGCATCATTCTTTCGCGTAAAAAGAAAAAGCTCTATTCTGCGATAAGCAGTGTACATCTGCTTAATGTCAGCACCAATTTCTGAAATCTCCAAAAGCGCTTGTTTGATTTTACTTAGCGCTTCTTTTGGCTCAAGAGGTGTTACGCTCGTTCCTTCATAAAGAAACTTTCCGGTTCTCAGCCCAATAAGATACTCCTCAACACACCCATTAGAATACTGCCAACTATCATTAAAATGAACCTTTGTTGCAAAATTTTCAATAACGCGTTCCCAGAGTGACATGTAATGCTCTTGCGTCCAGCCTCTTGCAAAAAACGTCGACGGACAAATGACTGCGGCATATTGTTTTGCACTCCGTAACTCTTGCGCAAAATTTTCTCCAGATTCAATGTTAGGAATCATAATTTCTTTCCGCATAATAGCAGGATCAATTTTATTTAATTCGTCAACAGACTTCACTCCACGCGCTTTGAATAGTTCATACATCCGAAGTCCTGTTGTAATAGGCGATGAAGCATAAGCAACATTAGTGTGTGCTGGAATGCGATGTTTTCCCCACCCCACAATACTTGCAAAAGAAGTAAGATTTGACTGTATTTCTAACAAAATGCGATCTTCAGCAACAATAATGTTTTCCAACTCACCAGCCATGTTTAAGTGAAAAAGAATATTGTTTTTAAATGTTATTACAATATGTGAAAGTGGGACCGGCGAGATTTGAACTCGCGACCACACGCACCCCAAGCGTGCATCCTACCAAGCTGGACTACGGCCCCATCAAATTATTTACTTTTTTGTTTCGTCCTCTTTGTTCTACTTTTTCAAGTCTTTCCAAAACAGGCTGTGCATAAGCATAATTTTGTTTATATGCTTCAAGAAGAACAGTGGCGCAGTCTTCTTTGTGCAGTGCCCGTAGTCCTTGGAATAATACGTGAATGTCTGTTGCTTTGTCTTCTGGTTTTTGCGAAAAAAAGCTCAGCCCAAAATCAATCACGTAAAGTCCGTTATCTGTTGAAATCATGTTTGAAGTTGTCAAGTCGCCATGAATTATGTCTTGCGAGTGCAGTTGGGCGATAATCCTGCCAATTTGCCGCGCAAAACCTTGAGGATTTTGTGAAAACACGCTTTGCAGAGGTTGTCCGTTGATGAAAGACATGTTGATAGTCATGTTAGAATCATTTGAAGCAAGAAGTTTTGGTGCAGGGATTTCTGTCTTGGAAAGGCGTTCAAATACTTTTGCTTCGCGGCGCGTTCTTGATTTTCGAAGTTTCAAGTCAAGTTCTGGATGGCGGTAGTTTTTTACAACACGGGTTTTTTGAACAGTATTGTCGTCTTTTTTTGTCAGAACTGCTTCTGCACCAACCCCAATAATTTGAGTCATTGAAGAAATAATGTGTACGAATTTTTAAATCTATGCGCTTGTTTCAGCAACAGGCGGTTCTTCTTCATCAGAAAGTCGTGAAGCAATTGCTGTTTCTTTTATCGGCACGCCGGTCGGCTCTACAGACATCCACCTTATCTCACACACGCTCACAGGATACAATTTTTTCAGCGAGTCCTGCAGTTGTTTTTGGAAATGGTGTGATACAAGGTTGTTGACAAAATCAGTGTAGTTAAGTTCTGCAGTCATTTTCAGCACTGTATTGCGCAGTCTTTTTTGCAGGTCAACAAGCACTCCGCCTTTTGCGCGGTTTTTTGTGACCAAAATCGGCTTAACTCTTACGTTTTTTTTGTCTTGCGTGCAGACAATGAAAGAATCTTCAACTTTTTCCTTTCCTCGGCGCATCATTTTGCGAACTGCAGAGGAAATGATGTTAAAACCAGTGACTTCTGTCATTAAACTGTTGTTCTGAACGCTTACAATTTTAAAGTCAATATGAACTGATTGCTGTCCTGGGTCGCCAGTTAAAGTCATCAAACTTACGCTTAGCGTTCTGCCGACGCCTTCCTGTGCTTCAGCAAGATACGTTTCTCCAATGACTCCGCCGCCAAATTCCTGCGGAGCAGCAACTGTAATCCAACGCTTTTTTTTAATTGCCGCAACAGGTTTTGCCATTGTGAACAAAAATAAGAAGGTGGTTTATAAATGTCACGGTTTTGTACTTGTTTAGCAGGTCTTAAGGTACGAATTTTCTGTATTCGCTCGCTTCGCTCGCTCATACGCGAAAATTCCAAAAACTACGAAGCCAAACCCTCAGTAGCATTACCCACGTAGCATTTGAAAATCTCGTGTGAGGCGAAGCCGAACTCGAGATTTTCGTGTCATCGAATAAACTAAGTTCTGCAGAGAAAATACCTGCTAAACACGTACACGGTTTTCAATTAATTTTTTGGCGGCTGTGAAGGGTGTTCAAGGTCATTAAATGAGTTTGTCACATCATCTGCTATGCTGGTTCCACCTGTTTTCTCAGCTTTTTCAGCATCCAGTTTGGCATCTATTTTTTTCACCAAGTCCGTCAATGGCTTAATTGATTGCTCTATCTGTATTTTTGTGCTGTTAGTTTCAGGTGCGGCATCTTCTGTAGTTTCACTGCTTTTCCTGCCATCCTTGTTTGAATTACCAGTGTATAAACTCCAACTTTCAGACAACAGTTTTTTTGCTTTTTGTAAGTACGTTTTTACCGCGTTTCTTACATCGTTCTGACAGATACGCGCGCCAGCCAAAAGCACTATAGTCATTGCACCAGCGAAATAAAAACCATACAAATTGACCTGCTCTGGTGAATTATACCACGACGGTGATTGAGCTGGCAATTCTTCTATTCTTGCTTCTGCCGCAGTTGTGTTTTCGTAAGATTGTTCTGCGATTATTTCACTTGAAACGTGTGCTGTTTCAGCTTCGCCGGCAATCGAGTCAATAGTTCGCTCGTCAGCCGGCTGTGGAGTCTGTGAATTTTGTGCAGAATCTGAATCGGGTACTGCAGTTATGATTATTGGAATAGGTTGTTCAACAACAGTTTGATTTTGACTATGTGCGTTTGAGTGTACTGTTGTATATCCTGCTGGTGGCTGTTGTCTTCCTGTCTGGCATCCTGCAAGAAATGCTTCAATGCCTAAAAGTCCTGCGCCTGCAAGAACTAACCTGTAATTGCTTTTCAAATCATCATAACTGTAATACATATTAATACCCCCTGTTGTTTACCACTCAATAGCAGTGTTTTAAATATAAACCTTGTGCTAAATGTCAAGTTCTCTTACTTCTTTTGCGTGTTCCATAATAAAATCCCTTCTTGGCTCAACTTCGTCACCCATGAGCATTGAAAACAGTTCGTCTGCAGCTATCGCATCTTCAATGTAGACTTTTTTCAGCGAGCGCACAACAGGATTCATGGTGGTGTCCCACAACTGTCGAGGATTCATCTCGCCCAAACCTTTATACCGCTGGAGGTCTATGTCTCCGCCAAGCTCTTTCACAAGCTTGTTTTTTTGTTCTTCATTATAAACGTACTGCACTTTCTTGTTTTTCTCAACTTTATACAACGGAGGAAGTGCAAGATAAATGTGCCCTGCATCAATCAAAGGACGCATGTACCTGTAAAAGAATGTTAATAACAAGCACGAAATGTGGTTGCCGTCAACATCAGCATCAGTCATGATTATTATCTTGTAATAGCGAAGTTTAGTGATGGCAAACTCTTCCCCTAAACTTGTTCCAATAGCAGTAATAAGCGTGCCGACTTCCTCGTTTTGCAATACTTTAATCAACCGGGCTTTTTCAACATTGATTATTTTGCCCCGCAAAGGAAGAATTGCCTGAAATTCACGATTACGGGCGCCTTTTGCGCTTCCTCCGGCCGACTCTCCTTCCACAAGAAAAAGTTCGGATTTTGCAGGGTCTCTGCTGGCGCAGTCGGAAAGTTTGCCTGGCAGTGTGGATATGTCAAGCGCATTTTTTCGCCTGACGAGTTCGCGTGCTTTTCTTGCCGCTTCTCTTGCGCGCGCGGCATCAATGCATTTCTGCACAATACTCCTCGCAACCCCTGGATTTTCTTCAAAGAATGTTGACAGCTGGTCGTTAGTCATGCTGTCTACAATGCCTTTAACTTCTGAATTTCCAAGTTTTGCTTTTGTTTGCCCTTCAAACTGCGGATTTGGGACTTTGACGCTTACAACTGCAACAAGACCTTCCTTCATGTCATCGCTGCCAAGCTTCACATCATCCTGAAGTATTTTTTTTGTTTCTGCATAATTATTCAAGCTTCTTGTTAGTGCGGTTTTGAAGCCGGTCAGATGGGTGCCGCCTTCCTGCGTGTTAATGTTGTTAACAAAAGAATAGACTGTTTCAGCATATTCAGTATTGTACTGCATTGCTATTTCAATGCGAATATCATCCTTTGTTTTGTCAAAATAAATGACTGGGTGGAGAACTTTCTTGTTTTTGTTCAGCAGTTCAACAAACTGAATGATGCCGCCTTCAAACTTGTACGTGACAGACTTTTCTGCGCGCTCATCAATAAGCGTGATTTCAATTCCTTTATTTAAAAACGCAAGCTCTCTCAGGCGGTGGGAAAGCGTGTCAAAATTAAAGTCAGAAGTTTCCATGATGGTTAAATCCGGGCTGAAAGTGATTGTGGTTCCAGTGCCCTGCGCGTCGCTTTCAACAATAAGCTCTGTTGAAGGAATTCCTTTTCTGAATTCCTGACGGTAAAGCTTGCCATTCCTTTTAACATGGGCAATCAAATGCTCGCTCAACGCATTTGTGCAGGATATGCCAACGCCGTGCAGTCCTCCTGAAACTTTGTAAGCGTTCTTGTCAAATTTGCCGCCAGAATGCAGTACAGTCATTACAACAGTGATAGCTGGAATTTTGAACTTAGGATGGATATCGACAGGAATGCCGCGCCCATTGTCGGAAATGCTCACGTAACCGTCTTTTTTAATTACAACATCAATCTTACTGCAAAAACCGGCAAGCGCTTCATCAACTGAATTGTCAATTGCTTCAAATACAAGCTGGTGAAGTCCTCTGGCATCTGTTGAGCCAATAAACATTCCTGGACGCTTGCGTACCGCGTCCAAGCCCTCTAAAACCTGAATTTCCTCTGCTCCGTACTTGTCTGTCATAAAAAATCGTTTTCCTCGATAAAATATAATTGAGTGGGGTTTATAAATCTTGTGAGGTGTTTTCTCGACGATAAAATGCTTATAATAAAAAATCAGCGCCGAATATAAAGTTAAGCATCACATTTAAGAATGCAGTATACGACAAGAGATTAATAAT